>NZ_LT635545.1:0-300000 GCF_900120125.1 Gemella massiliensis | reverse complement strand
TATCTTAGGATTTAGTAATTATGTATATGATCCGGATGATTCACTAACTTATGGATTCTTATTAGGATAGGAGAAAAGAGATGTTTAGTTTAGTAAATATATTATTAATGTTATTAGCTGCTTCAGGCATATACTTTTTGGCAATGTGGGTGTTGGATATAGTAAAAAACAAAGATACTGAAAGTGAAGATTCAAACCCTATAATCGGATTCTTTATCGGATTAATAACAGACTTTATGGATACTTTAGGTATCGGTAGTTTTGCTCCGACAACATTACTTGCAAAAGTAACAGGTTTTATAAAAAATGACAGATTCTTACCGGGAACATTAAATGTAGGGCACACAATTCCCGTATTAATCGAAGCATTTTTATTCATTCAAGCGGTTAAAGTAGAGGCTGTAACCTTACTTTCTCTAATTGCAGCAGCAGTTATTGGTGCTTTAGTCGGAGGACGTATAGTAACAAAATTACCTGAGAAAAAAATTCAGGTTGTTATGGGATTTGCTTTAATTATTACAGCGTTGTTAATGTTTGCCAGTAAAATGGGATGGCTTGCATTACTTGGTGCTAACAACACAGCACTTAAATTAACAGGAATTGCTTTAATAGTAGGTATAGTTGGTAACTTTATCTTTGGAGCATTAATGATGGCAGGAGTAGGATTGTATGCACCATGTTTAGCAATGGTATCCCTATTAGGAATGGATCCGAAAGCTGCATTCCCTATTATGATGGGTTCATGTGCCGCATTAATGGCGATTGGGTCACCTAAATTTATTAAAGAAGGATTATACCCAAGAAAAGGTGCAATTGGTGTTACAATCGGAGGTATAATCGGGGTTATCGTCGGATATCAATTTATTACTTCATTATCATTATCAAGTTTACTATGGTTAATTATCGTAGTAGTTATTATCACAGGACTTGATATGTTAAGAAAAGGATTTAAAAAAGAAGTAGCATAGAGATAAAAAACTTTAATGTCAGCTCACCTTGTAGTTATGAAAACACATTTGAAAATACAATGATAATATGTTACAATAATAATGTGAGATATTAGAAATGTATTGAATAAAGTGAAATATAATGAAAGAAAGAACATAGATATATTTAGTAGGGGGATTAATCCCGATTTAGAGTGTTAGAGAATTCTAGCACTCTATACATTTTTGTGATGAGATTAATCTATAAGAAAAAAGTTGTAAATATTATTTTTTCAGAAAACTACTAAATATTTTCATATTAGAAGTAATTATTTACCGGATAGAAGGTAAATTATAATAAAAGCAAGAGGTGAAAAGATGATTAATTTAGTAAACACAGTGTTGTTGTTATTAGGGATAGCTGTCGTGTATTTTGTCATTACATTAGCTATGGATGTGATTAAGAATAAGGATAAAGTAAAAAAGGAATCAAATTTTATTTTAGGATTTATAATAGGAATTATAACAGATTTCTTTGATACTTTGGGAATTAGTAGTTTTGCGATAACGACTCTGTTAGGAAGAGTAACAGGTTTTATAAAAAACGACAGGTTATTACCGGGAACTTTGAATATAGGACATGCAGTACCGACAGCCACAGAGGCATTTTTATTTATTTCTGCTGTAAAAGTAGAAGCTATTACACTTTTATCATTAATAGTTGCGGCTGTGGTGGGGTCACTGGTCGGCGGTCGTATAGTTACTAAATTACCGGAGAAAAAAATACAAATTGTAATGGGATTTGCCTTATTATTTACAGCTATCTTGATGTTTACTAAAAAAATGGGGTGGTTAGATTTACTTGGTGCAAACAACACCGCACTTGAATTAACCGGGTTGTTGTTGATTATAGGAATAGTTGGTAACTTTATTTTTGGAGCATTGATGATGGCAGGAGTAGGATTGTATGCACCGTGTCTTGCTATGGTTTCTTTGTTAGGAATGGATCCGAAAGCTGCATTTCCCGTTATGATGGGTTCATGTGCTGCGTTAATGGCAGTGGGCTCTTCTAAATTTATCAAAGAAGGGTTATACCTAAGAAAAGGAAGTGTTGCAATTACTATTGGAGGAATTATCGGAGTAATTATTGCTTATCAATTTATTAATTCACTATCGGTTTCAGGTCTTATGTGGTTAGTAATTGCCGTAGTTACTATAACCGGCTTTGATATGTTGAGAAAAGGTATAACTAATAAAAAAATGTCTTAATAATATTTTATGACAATTATTAATTTAACAAAATAAAGAATAACTATATACAAAAAAATTGGGTCTACAAAAAATCGGACTGATGAAAAAATCAAGTCCGATTTTTTTATAACAAATTTACAAAAAAATATAGAAAAAAAGTAAAATATTTTTTCGATTAAACTTTACAAATAATAATAAATATAATATAATATTTATTTGCAAGGGTATTCATTAATATATTAAAGGAGAGGTTATATGAGTTTAGTAGTAATATTGTTAGGTTTATTGTCGTTAGCGGCGGTATATTATGTTGTGATTTGGGCGCAAGACATTATAAAAAACTGGAATGAACCGGATAACTCTAATCCGATTTTAGGATTTGTAATAGGTATTATTACGAATTTTTTTGATGTGCTTGGGATAGGAAATTTTTCAACAATAACATTAGCATCACAGTTGACAGGTTTTATAAAAAACAATAGATTATTACCCGGGATGTTAAACATAGCGAGTGTTGTACCGGTTTTAATTGAAGCATTTTTATTTATTTCAAATGTCGAGGTCGGTGCAGTTACATTGTTATCCTTAATTATAGCGGCAGTTGTCGGTGCATTGGTGGGAGGACGTATAGTAACAAAATTACCTGAATATAAAATACAAATTGTAATGGGATTTGCCTTATTGATAACAGCATTTTTAATGTTTGCCAAAAAGATAGGTTGGTTGGCGTTATTGGGAGAAAATAATACGGCGGTTAATTTAACCGGTATAGCTTTAATTATCGGTATTGTAGGAAATATTATTTTTGGAGCATTGACGATGGCAGGTGTGGGGTTGTATGCACCGTGCTTAGCAATGGTATCACTATTGGGATTAAATCCAAAAGTTGCTTTTCCGATTATGATGGGTTCATGTGCCGCCTTAATGGCAATGGGATCTCCAAAATTTATTAAAGAAGGTATGTATCCAAGAAAAGGGACACTGGGACTAGCTATCGGTGGAATAGTCGGAGTGTTTATAGGATACCAGTTTGTTAAATCATTATCAGTAGACAGTTTGATATGGATAATTATTGTTGTAGTAATTTATACAGGTATTATGATGTTAAGGAAAGGATTTAAAAATCATCAAAAAATAGTTTAGTGAATATATTAAAGCTGATTAATTAGTAATAAATCAATGAGATGTTTTCGAACATTGTATGAATTTAGTTACCGGATAATCAGCTTTTTAGTTTATTATATATTTTTATTTTTGAATGATTGGACAGTTGAGTAACAAAACACAATAACGGCTATCCAAATTATTATGAATGAAATGAGTTTTTCAATGCTAAGAGCTTCTCCATAAACGAAGATTCCTATAAGAAATTGCATTGATGGTGGAATGTATTGAAGTATTCCTAATAAATACAGCGGTATATGGTTGGCACCTTTAGCAAAAAGCATAAGCGGTACTGCAGTTATAGCACCGGAAAGTAAAATCCAGATAATAGTCATAGTACCGTCAGTATAGAAAGTTAAGTTATTATTTATTGTTAAGTATGAAATATAAATAAGTGCTATTGGGAAAACAATTACAGTTTCTACTAACAGGCTAGCTTTAGGGCTAATAACAATTTTCTTTTTACACAGGCTATATAAACCGAAAGTTAGTGCGAGCATTATAGAAATCCAAGGAAGTGACCCTAAAGATATAAATAAATATAATAATGATATGCCGACACAAATACAAGCTATAATTTGAGTACGACTGAGATGCTCTTTTAAAAATATAACAGCTAGGATAATTGTCACTATTGGATTTAAGTAGTAACCGAAACTTGCTTCCAGTACATGATTTGTATTAACAGCAATAATGTAGGTTAGCCAGTTAATTGTAATGAGAATAGCGGCTATAACTAAAAGTATGAATTTTTTCTTATCTTTCCATAATTTTAAAATTTCTTTAAATATTCTTTTTTTATTTTTTGAAATTAGAACGATAAACAACATAAAAACAAAAGACCAAATTATTCGATGTGACAAAACTTCATAAGCATCAATGTTTTTTAATAATTTGAAATAGACGGGAAAAACTCCCCATGATAAATAACAAATTAAAATAGCAATTAAACTTTTTTTTGTATTATTCATAATAAACACTCCTTACTTGTATAAAATAATATACTTTTAATAATGGTCAATTATTTCACTTCTTACCGCTGAGATGAGATATAAAGACCCTGTTATAAGAAGTATTTCGTCATTTTTCAGGTTTGGTACTAAGTTGGCTAATGCTTGTTCATAATCTTCAAACTTTGTAATAAAGGTGGTATCAAAAGCATTAACTAAACTGTTAAGATTGGATTCTTTTATTGCAATAGGAACTTTTGTAATGAAAAATTCTGCAGGAATAGTTTTTATTATTTCTATCATAGAAGAATAGTCTTTATCTTCTAAAATTCCCAGAAGAATTTTTAATTTAGGGAATTTAACCATTTTTAAATAATTTACTAAACTATTTACTCCGTCATTATTATGGGCACCGTCTAATAAAATATTTTCTCTTATCCACTCAAGTCTACCTGCCCAGTTTGAGGTAGCTACAGCACGAGAAATAGTGTTAAAATCTATATCTATTATTTTTCTTTGCTGTAAGTTTTCCAGTACGAGTAGAGCGAGTGAACAGTTATAAATTTGATGTTCTCCTATCATTTTAGTAGAGTAGGTTTTATTTTTGTAATTAAATTCGTTTCCATGAGCATGAATGCTTTTTATTTGAATATCTTTAGTATTTAAAATAGTTAATGTAGCATTTTTTTCTTTGCAAATATTTTTAATAACCATTTCGATCGAATTAGAAGAAGGGTAAATAATTACATTATCATTTTTTTGGATAATTCCGGCTTTTTCAAAGGCAATTTCTTCTAAAGTATTACCAAGGATATTTGTATGATCCAGACTAATTTTTGTAATAACGGATAGTAGTTTTTTTTCAAAAATATTTGTACCGTCAAAACGTCCACCAAGCCCAACTTCCATAATAACAAAATCTGTACCTTGTTCTTTAAAATAAAGGATAGCAACTGTAGTTATAATTTCAAAGAATGATAAGTTATCGGTTGAATGTGGGTTATTATCAGACCAAGTTTTTTCTACAAGTTTAAACAGTTCAAATGCTCTTTTATAAGGTATAAATTTATCATTAATACGAATACGATCGTTAAAACTAAGCATACCGGGGCTTGTGTATAAACCTACACGATATTTGATTTTCAAAATATCTTTAAGGTATGAACAGGTTGAGCCTTTGCCGTTTGTTCCGGCAACATGGATAATATTAAGGCTTTTTTCCGGATTATTAAATAGTCCTAATATTTTTTTCATACGATGAAGCCCCAGTTTCATACCGGAGCGCTCAATTTTATATGAAGAAGTTATCAGTAACTCTTCACAAATAATTTCTGTAACATAATCAATAGTTATATTTTTATTAAATGTTTCTAATTTTTTTAGTATTTCATCAAGTTCAAACTTATCAAAAAGTTCAAAGATATTATTTTCATCTTTTAAATTATTTTTTTCTAAAAAGTTTTTATATTTTAATTTACAGTTATTAATCATAATAATTCTCCTAATATAATTGTCCGGGAAGAAGAGAATAAATTCTTGCCTGCCAATGTAAAAAATATTATAGAATAATTTTATAACAGTAAGTAAAAAAAGTAAAGAAAGGGTTGTGTTGATATGTTGTAAAAAAGCACTCATCTTTATTTTAATGTAGATGAGTGTTATAATTATAAAAAATAAAAAGAGTGGGTAATATAATGAGTAAATTAAGAAAACTTTTAAATGAAAAAAAATATTTAATAATGGGGATTTTAAATTTTACACCTGATTCTTTTTCGGACGGTGGAGATTTTTTTGACGTTAATTGTGCAAAAGAACAGGTAAAAAAAATGATTGAAGACGGAGCGGATATTATTGATATTGGAGCGGAATCTACCAGACCGGGAGCGGTTGTTGTGTCGGAGAAAGAGGAGATAAAGAGATTGGAGAGCATTTTTCCTACTTTAAGAAAAGAATTTCCTAATGTTTGTTTTAGCGTAGATACTTATAAAGAAAATGTTGCAGAGTATATGATAAAGCAAGGGGTTGATATTCTTAATGATGTTAATGGAGCGAAAAATAGCAATATGGCACAAATCGCTGCAAAATATGATATTCCGATTATTGTGATGCACAATGGAGGTGTAGAGGAAACTAAGGAAATAGAACAAGTAGTAAAAGAATTGGGAGAAAGTGTTGATATTTGTCTAAATGCTGGTGTGAAAAAAGATAATATTATAGTTGATCCGGGCATGGGATTCGGGAAAACTGCGGAAGCTAATTTAACTATCACAAAAAATCTTAGTCTATTGTCTTCTTTGAATTGTGAAATTTTGTACGCTGTTAGTAGAAAAAGAACGACAGATTACATTTTAGGTGGGAATACAAATCCTAAAGATAGAGATGTAGTAAGTGCCGTTTTATCCATTGAATCACTAAGACGTGGTGCAAGGATAGTACGGGTTCATAATGTGAAAATTATGAAAGAAGCTGTGTTGACTTATGAAAAAATAAATGGATAAAGCATATGAAAAATACTTTTATATATAATGATCATTTGAATGCCAAAAAGGTACTAAGCACATTGGAAAGAGAATTAGATGGGTGTTCAGAATTTATTTTCAGTGTAGCATTTATTTCAGAAAGCGGCTTAACCGGGTTACTTCAAATATTAAAAAATTTAGAAGAAAAAAATATTCATGGTAAAATTTTAACAACAAATTATTTATATTTTAATTCTCCAAAAGTATTGGATAAATTAGAAAAATTTAAAAATATAGAATTAAAAATCTTTGATATTGAAACTAATAAAATAGGATTTCATACCAAAGGATATTTATTTAAGTATGAAGATGGATGGAGAGTGTTGTTAGGAAGTGCAAACCTTACTATTAATGCCTTAACAACGAATAAAGAGTGGAACACTTTGATAGAAGATAATAATTCTTTAGTCGCAGAAATTTTGACGGAATTTAGTAATTTATGGAAAAATGCCACTGATTACACAAGTATACAAAATAAATATAAAAATCAGTATTTGGAATATAAAATGGTAGATAAAGAAAAAAATTCTCTAAAGCCAAAAGTTATAATCCCAAATAAAATGCAGGAAAATTTTATAAGAAATTTTTTCAATATACGTAAAAATAGTACAAGAGCACTTTTGATTTCAGCTACAGGGACAGGAAAAACTTATGCTGCCGCTTTTGCAATGAAAAGTGTAAAGGCGGGAAGGATACTATTTGTAGTGCATAGGGAGCAAATTGCCCAAAAAGCTCTTGAAACATTCAAAATTATTTTTGGAAATACTAAAACATATGGGCTTCTTAGTGGAACCAGTAAAAAATTAGAAGCGGATTTTATTTTTTCAACGGTGCAAACTTTATCGAAAGAAGAAGTGCTATCCGGTTTTAGTAAGAAACATTTTGATGAAATAATTATAGATGAAGTTCATAGAGCCGGAGCAAAAAGTTACTTACGAATTTTAGAATATTTTGAACCGAGATTTTTCTTAGGAATGACGGCAAGCCCGGATAGGACGGATGGATTTAATATCTATGATTTGTTTGATAATAATATTGTTTATGAAATAAGACTTCAGGAGGCGTTGGAGCAAAACTTACTTTGCCCTTTCCATTATTTTGGTATTAGTGATTTAATCGTTAATGGAAAAGGTCTAGATGATTTTACTGATTTTAATAAACTTGTAACAGATGAGAGAGTGAATCATATTATTAACAAAATAAGTTATTATGGGTACTCAGGAAAAAGGGTAAAAGGTTTGATTTTTTGCTCAACAAAAAAAGAAGCAAAAGAATTATCAGGAAAATTTAATAAAAAAGGATATAAAACTTCTTATTTGACCGGTGATGACAGTATTAAAAAACGTGAAGAAGAAATTAACAAACTTGTAAGTGATAATGGAGAAATCTTAGATTATATTTTTACAGTTGATATTTTTAACGAGGGAGTTGATATTCCGGAAATAAATCAGATTGTTATGCTTCGTCCTACACAAAGTGCGATTATTTTTGTTCAACAGCTAGGGCGGGGCTTAAGAAAAGCAGCCCTTAAAAATTTTGTCGTTATAGTTGATTTTATTGCGAATTATAAAAATAATTTTTTAATACCGGTAGCACTTTCCGGAGATAACAGTTATGATAAAGACAATATTCGTCGTTTTCTTGCTCAAGGTACGAGATATTTACCGGGGACATCAACAATTCACTTTGATAATATTTCTAAGCAACATATATATAAATCAATAGATAGTGTAAAATTAAACACTTGGCATTTAATAACTGATGAATATTTTTTGTTGAAAAATAAACTGGGAAAAATTCCTGCATATTATGATTTTGACAACAATTTTGATATAAGAAAGATATTTGAAGTAGCCGGAAGTTATTACACATTTTTGTCCAAAAAGGAACCGAACTATAAATATAAAAATAAATTAACTAAAACTCAAGAAAATATGCTGAGTTTTATATCAAAAAATTTAATTTTAAGTAAAAAAATAGAGGAATTACAAATATTAAAATTACTTTTAACAAAAACTGAAAGTATAGAATGTAGTTTCAAAAAGATAATGTTTGACGATTATAATAAGTTTATTGCGGACTACGAATTGGAAGTAAGCAAAAAAATATTAACAAATAATTTTGTGACCAGTAGTGTTACGAAAAAGAAATTTAGCGATTGTATATTTTTAGATGAAAAAGAAAAAATGCTGAAAATTTCAAAAGAATTTAAAACGGAGTTAAGTTCGGAAATTTTTAAAAAGTTAATTACAGAGCTGGTAGATTATGGGATTTATATATACAATGAAAAATATAAAAATAAATTATATAATGACACCAATTTTGTTCTTTATGAAAAATACAGCTTTGAAGATATTTGTAAACTTTTTTCATGGAGTATTAATTATGTGCCTTTAGCAATAGGGGGATATAAATATGACGAACAAACCAAAACATTGCCGGTGTTTATTAACTATGATATTGATGAAAATTCATTTAATCATGATTACACACATGGCTTTCTCCCTGATAATAGATTTACTTCAATGTCGAAACCGAGAAGAAATCTTAATTCAAAAGAATGTGAGTATTTTTATAATAAGAATACGAAAATTTATCTCTTTATGAGAAAAAACAAAGACGATAAAGACAGTGCAAGAGTATTCTACTTTTTAGGAGAAATGAAAACAATAGGAAGCCCGAAATTAGTACATAGACAAAAAAGTAAAGATACTGTAATTCAGTTTTACTACAAAATATTAACACCGATAAGAGAAGATATTTATGAATATTTTACAAGAGATAAGGTGTAAAAATACAAATTAAAAAAGTGAAAAATATGACTAGCCCTCAAAACTTGGACAAGTTTTGAGGGCAATTTTTAATGAAATTGATAAATGAAAATAAAATAGAAATATACAAACTTAATTAAAGGAGGCTGCACTTATATACAACTATCCGAAAAATTCAAAATAGCGGGATGTATCCTAAAAATCTCGGTTTTTTATCTTTTGAAAATACTTTATTATCTAACCGATGTTGAAAAAAAGTTAATTTTCTAACGTGAAAAAGGCTATTAAAATAATTATTTAGAGACGCTTAGGAGATTTATTAAGAGAAAATAGTAGTACATAAAATGTTTTAAAAAGTTTAAAAGTGACAAATCTTAGTAGTCTATAAAAGAAAAAATATGATATAATTAAAAGGAAAAGTTAAAAAATAGTGAAAGGAGGCACTATGTATATTGGAGAGAAGCCCAAAAAGGGTGACATTGTAAAAATAATTGCTTATAAGCATGATGGCTCTATTCATAGAATTTGGCATAAAAATATTGTTCTTGAAGCAGATGAACAAGTTTTAATATTAGCAAATAATAGAACTCTTGTAACCGAAAGTGACGGTCGTACTTGGGTTACAAAAGAAGTGGCTCTTGTGTACTTTCACAATGATTGTTGGTTCAATATAATATGTATGTTTAGAGAAGACGGTGTTCATTATTATTCTAACCTTAGCAGTCCGTTTATCTATGATGTTGACGGAGTAAAGTATATTGATTATGACTTGGATATTAAAAAATATCCGGATGGGAAATATTTTTTACTTGATGAAGAAGAATATAACCAAAATAAAGAGCGTTATAAATATGGGCAAAAGATTGATGAAATTTTGAAATATAATGTTAACAAATTACAAGATTGGATTGATAAAAAACAGGGAGCTTTATCACCGGATTTTGTTAATATTTGGTTGGAGAACTATGAAAAAATAAAAGGTGAGGTGCAAGATGCTAAAGGGAACATTTAGTGTAGAGATAAGAGATGATGACGTGTCGCAAGAAATAGCTACTAAATTAAAGCGATTATTGTTATTTAACGGAATGGAAGAAAGTAAAATAGCACCAGATTATGTATTTATAGTGGGTGGAGATGGAACGGTACTTCGCACCTTTAATAAATATGTTGATATAGTAAATGATGTGAAATTTTTGTCTATTCATACCGGACATTTAGGATTTTATACGGATTATTCCGTTCAAAATTTCGAAAAAATTTTTCATGATATGGTGTCAATTGAACCCGTGATTGATCAGTATCCGCTTCTTAGGATTAACGCTTATTGTAAAGATAATAACCTTATAGCCGATTACTATTCATTAAATGAAGTAACCGTTGACAGCATGACAGGTTCAACTTATGCGGCGAGAGTTTATATTAACGGTGAACATTTTGAAAATTTTCGTGGAGATGGGTTATGTATCAGTACACCCACAGGTTCAACAGCTTACAATAAAAGTTTGGGGGGAGCGGTCATTCATCCACAGATGGACTTATTTCAAGTTACCGAGATAGCGGCACTAAACAATCTAGTTTATCGAACATTAGGTAATCCTATTATTTTATCAAAAGATGATGAGCTTGTTATTATACCTAATGAATATGATGATCATAGAATAAGGGTTGATTATATGGATTTTAATTACAACACCGTATCAAAAATAAAAATAACTTTGGCAGAAGACAAAAAAATTTCTTTTATTAGATATAATGATGTTGATTTTTGGAAGAGAGTAAAGAGATCGTTTATCGGAGATGAGTAAGTTAGTTTTAAAATTTAATGTAGAAGAAAAACAACTGCTTCGTGATTTTTTATTAACCAATAATATTTCAAAAAAAACATTAACTCGCATAAAATTTGATAATGGAGGGAGTATTAAGGTAAATAAAAAAGAAGAAAATGTTCGTTATAATCTGAAAAAAGGTGATAAAGTTGAAATTACATTGCCCGGAGAAAAATTCAGCGAGCAAGTAAGATTTATTGATTCACCGCTGAAGATTATGTATGAGGACGAATATTTATTAATTGTAAATAAAGAGATTAATCTCCCCTCTATACCATCACGTAATGAAGAAGATGAATCACTTTTAGAAAGGGTAAATTATTATTTTAAAGAGCAAAAATATACAACAATTCCACATATAGTAACAAGACTTGATAAAAATACTTCAGGATTGGTATTGATAGCTAAGCACAGACATATTCATGCTTTATTCAGCAAAATGAAGATTAATAAGTTTTATTTAGCACTTGTCTTAGGTAAAGTCGAAGAACAAGGAGTTATAGAAGCTAATATAAAACGGCAAAAAAATAGTATAATTATACGAGAAGTGGCAGAAGACGGGGAATATGCGAAGACATTTTTTGAATTGGTGAAATATTATAACAAAAAAAATATCAGTTTGGTAAAACTTCAACTTTTTACCGGAAGAACTCATCAAATAAGAGTTCATATGAAGTATATAGGACACACTCTTTTAGGAGATGAGTTGTATGGAGGAAGTTTACAGCTGATAAAACGACAGGCACTGCATTGTAGACAGTTGCAGTTTGAACATCCGATAACTAAAAATAAAATAGATATAACCTGCCCTTTGCCAAATGATATGGAAAAAATAATAAGGGAAAATTACTAGATAAAAGTGTGGAAAATATTTAAAAATAATAGTAAAAGAAAATTTAACAACTTGCATTATAACAAATTAACATTGAAAAATTTAATTATAGCAGGTTGTTTTATTAATTATTTGAAAATGTATTAGAATGCGAAAAAATTCAAGCAAACTCTTTATTTTTATCAAGGGTTTATGTTATAATCATAGTCAATAAATAAAATATTCATAATTGGAAAGAAAAAGGAGGAAGTTTTATGATAGCGACATCACTAAAATTTGTGGGGAATACACCTATTTATCAACTGGATAACACAAATATTTTTGTGAAACTGGAGAAGTATAATTTAGGAGGTAGTGTAAAAGATCGTGCTGTTCTTGGAATGTTAGAAGAGGCTATGCGTCAAAATGCAATCAATAAAGATACGATTATTGTTGAACCGACCAGTGGAAACACCGGTATTGCCGTTGCAATTTTAGCTTCAGTTCTTGGGATTAAGGCTGTTATTATCATGCCTGAGAGTATGAGTGTAGAACGTCGTAATATTATTAAGGCATACGGCGCTCAGTTAATTCTTACACCTAAAGAATTAGGGATAAAAGGTTCTATTGAAAAAGCTGCACAAATTATAGAAAAATACGATAATGCCATTTCATTAAGTCAATTCGATAATCCCGCTAATCCGAATTATCATTACAAAACAACGGCAAAAGAAATTTTGGAGCAAGTTCCGGATATTGATGTGTTTGTAGCCGGTGTAGGAACAGGTGGTACTTTTACCGGGGTAGCTAAGTATTTAAAAGAGCATAAACCTGAAGTTATATCGATAGCAGTAGAACCGGCAGAGTCTCCTGCTATTAGTGAAGGACATGGTGGAGTTCACAAAATTCAAGGAATTGGTACAGGATTTATACCGGAAAACTTTAAAAAAGAGTATATGAATGATATATTTACGGTATCAAGTGAAGAAGCTATTGAAGAAACAAAAAATTTCTTAAGAACGACAGGTATAGGGATAGGTATTTCATCAGGTGCGGCAATAGCCGGTGCCAAAAAGGCAGCAGAGAAGTATCCAAATAAAAAAATTGTAACCATTCTTCCTGATGGTGTAGATAAATATTTATCTGTACTTGAATTCGAAGATATTGTTCATGTAGAAATATAATGAAATTTTTTGAAAATTTACGCTATAATATTAATAGAGTGCTGAAAGAGGATCCTGCTGCTAAATCTAAATTAATGGTTTATTTAACTTATCCCCATATAAAAGCTCTTAATTATCATTTTTTTGCACATAAACTCTATAAGAAAAATCACCACACTTTGGCTAGGATATTTTCTAAAAGGGCGAGAAGAATAACAGGGATAGAAATTCATCCCGGTGCAAAAATAGGGAAAGGTTTATTTATTGATCACGGAATGGGAGTTGTAATTGGAGAAACAGCTGTAGTTGGTGATAATGTAACCCTTTATCATGGTACAACGTTAGGTGGTACAACTTTTAATCCTATAAAACGTCATCCAACAGTTGGCAATAACGTCATGATAGGTGCCGGGGCTAAGGTGTTGGGTAATGTAACTATTGGTGATAATGTAAAAATAGGAGCGAATGCTGTTGTTAAACATGATGTGCCAACAGGGGCTGTGGTGTATGAAGCAAGACCGACTGTAAAATTAAAAGATTAGTATATGGAAAAGAGGGATTGGTTCAAACTCTTTTTTATAGGTATTTTCAGATAAAATAAAATCTACAAGAAGAGAATATATAATAAAAAAGTGTCCGGCTTAAAAGTTAAAAATTTTAATAAAATTTACTTTAAAGAGCCTTTCCAAAAGTAAGGAAGCGACTTAGAAACCGTGATTTCATTAGAAATCGATTTTTAAGTCGCTTTTTTTAGTTTTATCTTCTGGTGTTTCGTTTTGTATTTCTACTGTTAGTTGTTGAATTAGATCCCGCAGTACCACTTATTGAATTAAATGCTGTGGTAAGAGAAGATCTGCCGTTTCGTTCATTTTCTGCAGCTTTAGCCTGATACACTGCATCACGGTTACTACCGGCGTACATATAATCCGTTTCCGTGTTTCGTTCTTTGGAGTATTCAACACCATTTTTAGTAACAATACCGGCAGGTTTTTCAAAAGGAGCGGGTGCTTTGTTGTCCGAAACCTTCTTCATTATATCTGCCATTATTTGTTGTGTTGTTCCTGCATGAGTGGGAGAAAGAGCTTTAGCTGCGGAGTCCACCGTATCTGCACCTTGCCAAACGGAAACGGTGTATTCCGTAGAATATCCGATCATCCAGCTATCTTTGGTTGAGTTTACTACATCAATTCCATAGTTGAGATATGCACTATCGTCAAAGGTACTTGATCCGGATTTGCCTGCCATATTAAAGTTTTTAACTTTGCCGTTTGGTGATGTACCGTTGTTTGATAATACGTCTTTCAGTATTGAGGTCATAATGTAGGCTGTTTCCTCCGACATTGCTTTTACTGGTTGTTCTTTCATGGATTGTAGTTCTCGTCCGTTAGCATTAAATATTTTCACGACCGTTGATGGTTTATTGTAGTATCCTTTATTACCGAAACTTGCGAATGCTCCTGCCATTTGTAACGGAGAAACTCCATCAACGTTACCACCAATAGCGGTGGTCGGTTCATCTTTTGAAACGGGAATACCTAATTTTTCAGCGAAATGTTTAGAACGTTCGAAACCAACCCTTTCAAAGGCTCTAACCGCCGGTATATTATATGACCAAGACAAAGCTCGACGCATAGAAATATTTCCGTGGTAAGCTCTATCCCAGTTTTGAATATAGAAGTTTGTCCCGGCTATTTTATAAGGTGTATCTGAGAATGTAGTTTGACTGTCCCAGCCATAATACTCAATGCCGGGTGCATAGTCCACTAGCGGTTTAATCGCAGAACCGGGTTGGACTTTTGCATCTGTCGCATAGTTATAACCGCCGGCTTTATAATTTTTACCTCCACCGACAGCCTCGATTAAGCCGGTTTTTGTATCAATAACTGATATTGCGGCTTGAGAAGCGTGCGGTTTCATTGGGGCACGTTGATTATCCAACATATCTTGAACATAAATTTGAAGTTCTGAATTAAGGTTAGTATAGATTTTTAAACCTAAAGAAAAAGGATCTTTAACATTTTCAAAGTTTTTATTCTCTTTTAATTCTTTATTTAATAAATCTATATAGGCAGCATATTTAGGGTTATATGTATGTTGATTGGCTCTTTCTTCTTTTGTTTTGCTTACTAGACCTTCGGTTATTGGAGTATTTATCGCTTTGTCGTATTCATCTTTTGTTATTTTGTCATTGTTTAACATGGCATACAAAACGGTGTTACGACGTTTCGTTGCATCTTCCGGATAATCATAAGGATTATATAGGATAGGTTGTTGAGGAATACCGGTCAAAAGTGCTATTTGCGGTATAGTAAGCTCATTCAAGTTTTTATTGTAAAAATATTTTGCTGCTGTTTTTATTCCGTATTGACCATCAGAGTAATAAATTTTATTAAGATACATCTCAAGTATATCGTTTTTGGAATATTTGTTTTCCAATTTTAAAGATAAGTAGGCTTCTTGAGTTTTTCTTTCTAATGATTTCTCTGCTGTAAGTAGAGAAGTTTTAACTACTTGTTGTGTTATTGTACTGGCTCCTTCACGTGCGGAGTTTGAACGAACATTAACAATGATGGCTTTAATCAAACGTATAGGATCTAAACCGATATGTGAATAAAAGCGGGAATCTTCAGTAGAAAGTACGGCATCTTTTACGTTTTCCGGAATGTCGTTAATTGATACATAATCTCTTTTTTCCGCACCGACGGTTGCGATTAAGTTAAGGTTTTTATCATATATTTCCGACGATAGCGGATCTTGAAGATTTGCTCTTGTTATATCAGGTACATCTTTAAGTTCTTTAGCAAAAAATGCCAGAACAACAAAAAATAAAATTAAGGCTAGCGTAAAAAATATTGAACTAATATACTTAAATATGTTTTTCATTTAATACTAAAACTCACTTTCATTATTTTTTATAATACTTAAATAATCTAATCTAATTTTGTAGTGGAAAGATAATTCAAATCCGTTTTCTTCGAATTCGATTAATTTTATAGATTTTCTTCCGCCATTTATTGCTCTTTCATAAAAAAACAGAAAATTTTTAAAGGGGAGAAGAAAAGTTCTATCTATTTTTTTAAATCGCACAATAATAAATGTAATACCACCATGCTTTAATATTTGTTTCATATGAATAATTTGATGTTCATGAATATTGGTTAAGGAAAAAGATGTTGTTGAATTAGTTTCTTTAGCCTCAAAATCAATATACTTTCCATTAAAAACACCATTATAATCTGTAGTAGACGGTATTTTATAAAATGCTTTTGTAATCATCGCACTTGCTCGATTTGGATAATTGACCTCTACTATTTGAATAGGTATCGGTTTTTTATGAATGACGGCAACATTATTATTTAAGTAATATTTATTCGCAAAGTTAATATCACTTTCTAGTTCCATTCCACGATTGGAATATTTAGTCTTCTGAACGAAATTATTTTTTTTATTTGGATAGTTAAACATCTTAATTCTCCATAAAATTATTATCCTTTTATTATACTATATAATTTTAATAAAAGAAAATGCTATATACAATTTTAGAAAAAATTTTAAATTTTATAATATTGTGAGCCAATATCCAACTTTTATGGTATAATAGTATTAATTTTAAAATATAAGAGGTGGTATTACATGAGACAATCAAAAACGTTTATTCCAACGACAAGAGAAGTACCATCCACTGCAGAAGCAATTAGTCATAAGTTGTTAATTAAAGCGGGGATGGTTAAGCAAGTATCTTCTGGAGTTTATACTTACTTGCCGCTTGCGACTAAAGTAATTCAAAAAATAGAAAAGGTAATTAGAGAAGAACACGAAAAAATCGGTGCTTCAGAATTGTTAATGCCGATCCTTCAATCAGAAGAATATTGGAAAGAATCTGGACGTTGGTACAAAATGGGTGACGAGCTTATGCGTGTTACCGATAGAAAAGGTGCAGGATATGCCCTTAGTCCAACTGCAGAAGAGGTGGTTTGTCAAACTGTAAATAACATGGTGACGTCTTATAAACAACTTCCGGTGAATTTATATCAATTTCAAACTAAATTCCGTGATGAAATTCGTCCCCGTTTAGGCCTTTTAAGAACAAAAGAGTTTATAATGAAAGATGGTTATACATTCCATGATACTCCGGAATCATTGAGAAAGTCTTATAATGATTATTATGGTGCATATAGTAAAATTTTTAGTAGATTAGGTTTAAAATATCGTATAGTAAAAGCGGACTCAGGAAATATTGGCGGTAGCTACACGCATGAATTTCAAGCATTAGCGGAAATAGGGGAAGATACGATTGTTTATACCGAGGGAAGTGACTATGCTGCAAATATTGAAACTGCCGTTGTCGTAGAAGAAAATTACAAAATGCCGACAGGTTTTGAGAAAAAAGAACGTGAATTGTTAGAAACACCTGAACAACAAACAATTGATGCAATAGCTGCATACTGTGGAGTTGAAACTAATCGTGCTATGAAAGCTCTGGCACTAAAAGCGGATGGCGAATATTATTTAGTTCTAATGCGTGGAAATGATCAATTAAATGATCTTAAATTTAGGAAAGCCACCAACACATCAGAAGTAGAGATGGCTACCGAACAGGAAATTGAAGAAATTATGGGCGGTTATGTAGGTTATATGGGGCCATTCGGTATTAAAAATTGTAAAATAATCGGAGATAATGCGATTAAATATATGTATAATCACAGTTGTGGAGCGAATAAAAAAGGATTCCACTATATTAATGTAAATCCCGGCGATTATCCTATTGATGCACATTATGATTTGCGTATGATTGAAGAAGGGGACTTGGCAGAAGATTTATCAGGTCCGGTAAAATTTGCTAAAGGTATCGAAGTAGGGCAAGTGTTCGAGCTTGGTAAAGGTTATTCGGAGGCTATGGATGCAACTTACCTTGATGCTAACGGACGAGCGAATCATTTTTACATGGGGTGTTACGGCATTGGTGTAACACGTATTATTTCTGCAATTATTGAACAACACAATGATGAAAAAGGTATTATCTGGCCATCAATAGTTGCACCATATCAAGTACATCTTGTTTGTATAGATACTAAAAAAGCTGAACAAATAGAAGTTGCGGAAAAATTATACGAAGAATTAACAGCAGCAGGAATAGAAGTCCTTTATGACGACAGAAATGAACGTGCGGGAGTTAAATTTAATGATGCCGACCTGTTGGGTATGCCTTTACAAGTTATTGTAGGAAATAAAGCAAGTGAAGGTTTAGTAGAAATAAAAGAACGAAAAACACTGGAAAAACAAGATACATCTGTGGCAGATGTTCTAACCGTTGTGCAAAAGTTTTTTAAATAATTACTAAAATAAAAAAAGTAGCTAAGCGGTGCAGAAGTTATATATTTTACATCGTTACAATAATATGCAACCATTTTATATATTAAGCTACTTAAAAAAGGAGACACAATGAGCAATAAACATTTTTCTCTATTAATAGATACTCTTGAACTGGCTGAGGAATTAACCGATTCAAATTTTGAAAATTTTTCGCTGGATAATATAGAAAAAGATAACAACAATAAAGTATGGACTTTTAACTTTAGTGGTAATGCACTGCCGGATGTTGCTCACTGGACACTGTTTATTCAAAAATTACGAGATAGTTTTCTAGGAGACTATCTCGTTAATTATCGTTTAAGTACAAACGAAAGAGTAACAGATAAAAAAATTATAGAATACTGGAAATATGTTATATTAGAAAATTTTGGTGAGGTATCCGGTGTTCTGATAGAAAGTATTTTATTCAGTGAAGTAAAGGTTCAAGATAAAAACTTATTAATAAAAACAATGGCACCGTCAATTTGGAAAAACTTTGTTAGTGAAAGAAAAAACGCTATCTTAGATAGCTATAAAAAATTAGGGATAATCATTGAAGATATTGTACCTGAATTTGCTAAGACAAATGTTCATGATATAACAGAGCAACAAGAAGCAAAAATTTCCAAAGAAATGGAAAAATTAGAACAGATAGAACAAAAAGAAACTGAGAAAAAAACAAAAGAGCAACCGAAAAAAAATCGAGGTTTTAATGCAGGAACCAAATACGGAAAAGAAATTCATGATGCGGAAATAGTAGACATAAAGGATGTTATCGGCTATTCCGGTGATGTAACCATAATGGCTCAAGTATTCGGAACAGAGCAGATTGTTCACAGGAACGGCTCAAGTCAATATAGATTGAAACTTACAGATTATAGTGATTCTATTATATTACGATTATTCGGTAACAACCCTAACTCTAAATTTCAAAATAATCGTCGTAATCAACTGATTGAATTGATACAAGGTATTAAAAAAGGTCAATGGATAAAAATATTTGGTACTGTCAGCAATGATCCATATTTAAGAGATACGATAATTGAGCCGAAAGCTATAGAGGTGACTGCTAAAGAAGAAAAAAAAGATAGCTACAACGGGCGAAAACGAATTGAACTTAATACCCATACAAAAATGTCACAACTGGAGGGTATTTCTTCGGCGGAAGATTATTTGATAAGAGCAACTTCTTGGGGGCATGAGGCAATTGCATTTACCGATACTTACGGTGTGCAGGCGTATCCGGAAATTTGTTTAAAATCAAAAGAAAAAGATATTAAAACAATATACGGACTTAATGCGTTTATTATGGACGATAGCCTTACAGCGACAACAAATCCAAAAGAACTTCGATTAAAAGATGCAACATATGTTGTATTTGACGTTGAAACAACAGGATTATCAGCGGAAAGAGACAGATTAATAGAAATAGCTGCCGTTAAAGTAAAAAACGGTGCTCAAATTGACACATTTGAAAGTTATATTAATCCGAAACGACCAATATCAGAATTGATTACACGTTTAACGAGCATTACTGACGAGGATGTAAAAGATGCTCCGTTTGAAAAAGAGGTAATGACAAACTTTTATAACTGGCTTGATAAAGATGATATACTTGTTGCTCATAATGCAAAGTTCGATTTAGGATTTTTGGATAAAAGTTTTGAGCGATTAGGCTTAAAGAATAATAATCATGCAAGTATTGATACACTATTTATTTCACGTGCTGAAAATAAAGAAGCAAAACGTCACGGATTAAGTAATCTTACGAAGTTATACAAGGTAAAATTAGTTCAACATCATAGGGCGATATATGATACAAGAGCAACGGCGGATATCTTTATAAAAATGCTCGATCAACTTTATGCACTGGGGATAGAATACCATAATCAAATTGATAGTATGATAGATTTAAAATTAGCACACAAGCGTTCAAGGTCATTTCCTTGTTCAATACTTGTAAAAAATGCCCAAGGATTAAAAGATTTATTTAGATTGGTGTCATATAGCTGTACGGATTATTTATCGTCTGGGAAACCGACTATTCCCCGCAGTTTGTTGATTAAATATCGAAAACATTTACTTATAGGAAACGGAAATTCTGATAATGAAGTATTTGAAGAACTACTTAATGCCAAGGAAGATAAGGTTGAACAAATTATTGATTTTTATGATTATATAGAAATACAGCCCAAACATCATTATGAAAGTTTTATAAGAAGTGAGCGTATTGATGACGAGGCGGAGCTGGAAGAGATTTTAAAACACTTAATCAGTTTGGCTAAGAAAAAAGAAAAGTTAGTTGTTGCTACCGGAGATTGTTATTATTTGGATGATTATCAACATGTTTATCGCCAAATTTTACGACTAACTGTAAAAAATAATCCGGGAGCTAAGGATATTAAGCCGTTGGCTACATTTTTAACAACAGAAGAAATGCTTAAAGAATTTTCATTTTTAGATGAAAAATTAAGACAAGAAATAGTTATTGATAACACACATGTTATTTCCGATATGATAGAAAAAGTAGTTCCGTTGAAAGATAAATTGTATACACCAAATATTGAAGGTGCGGCAGATGAGGTAAGAAACTTAAGTTATAGTATGGCACATAAAATCTATGGAGAAAATTTACCGGAAATCGTAGAAAAACGCCTTGAAAAAGAACTTGCATCAATTATTGGGAATGGTTTTTCGGTAGTTTATTTGATTTCGCATAAACTGGTAAAAAAATCACTTGATGATGGCTATTTGGTAGGTTCAAGGGGCTCTGTAGGGTCATCACTTGTTGCTACGATGATGGAAATTACCGAGGTAAATCCACTATCACCGCATTATGTTTGTCCTAAATGTAAACATAGTGAGTTTTTCGTTAATGCTGAATATGCTTCTGGTTTTGATATGCCGAATAAAAATTGTCCGCATTGTAATGAGAAAATGAAAAAAGACGGTCAGGATATTCCGTTTGAAACTTTTTTAGGTTTTAATGGCGATAAAGTTCCCGATATTGATTTAAACTTTTCAGGAGAGTATCAAGCGACAGCACATAATTTCACAAAAGAAATTTTTGGAGAAGATTATGTTTATCGTGCGGGAACTATTTCAACCGTAGCTGAAAAAACGGCATATTCATTTACACGTGATTATTACGAAAAGCATGAGATTGATAAACGCAGTATTGATATAGAACGTATTGCCGCAGGGTGCGAAGGGGCAAAAAGAACAACCGGACAACATCCGGGAGGAATTTTGGTTGTGCCTAATGATATGGATATTTTTGATTTTACACCATATCAATATCCGGCAGATGATGAAACAAGTACGTGGAGAACGACACACTTCGATTTCCACTCAATTCACGATAATATTTTAAAATTTGATATACTGGGGCATGATGATCCGACTATGATAAGAAAACTTCAAGATTTATCAGGAATAGATCCAAAAACTATTGATGTATCAGATCCGGAAGTTATGGGGATTTTCTCAACAGTTGAAGCACTTGGTGTAACACGTGAACAGGTTGATTCTGCGAGTGGAACATTTGGAATACCGGAATTTGGAACAAACTTTGTTATTCAAATGCTTGATGATACAAAACCGACTACATATTCAGAACTTGTCCAAATTTCCGGATTGTCGCATGGGACGGATGTTTGGCTTGGTAATGCTCAAGAATTAATACGGAACGGTACATGTAAACTGAAAGATGTTATCGGATGTCGTGATGATATTATGGTTTATTTAATTCATGCGGGTCTTGAAGAAGGATTATCATTTAAAATAATGGAAAGCGTTCGTAAAGGTAAAGGTCTTACAGAAGAGTTTGAACAAGCTATGAGAGAAAACGATGTACCGAATTGGTATATAGATTCATGTAAAAAAATAAAGTATATGTTTCCTAAAGCGCATGCTTGTGCGTATGTACTTATGGCACTTCGTATAGCTTGGTTTAAAGTTCATCAACCGTTGATTTACTACTGTGCGTACTACTCGGTAAGAGCAAGCGATTTTGATATTATTACGGTTGTCAGAGGGGAACAGTCACTTAAAGAAAAAATAAAAGAAATTAAAGAAAAGGATAAGAATGAAGTAACGACAAAAGATAAAGACGCACTGGTGAGTTACGAAATAGCAAATGAAATGTTACAACGTGGTTTTACGTTCTCAAAAGTTGATTTGGAAAAATCATTAAGCCATGATTACATTATTGAGGATAATAAGCTGATACCGCCTTTTTCTATTGTGCCGGGATTAGGAGATAATGTGGCAAATAAAATAGTTCAAGCACGTGAAGAAAAACCGTTTTTGTCGATAGAAGATTTATCAAAACGTGGAAGTGTATCAACTACAATAATAGAATATTTAAGAGAAATGGGAACGCTAAAAGGTTTACCGGAAAGAGCGCAATTATCATTTTTTGATGAATTGTAGAAAATGTTTAATCACAAAAGATAAAAAATAACAAATTTAATTTTAGAACATCTTATTTATAACAATGTTTAAAATAGAAGATTTTCATCATTAGAAAAAAAATTCAAACTTTATTTATTTTAAGATTTGTGGTAGTATAGTAACTGTATAAATGTGAATACAGATTTGGAGGAATACACTTGAAAAAAATAGTTGTTAAAGGTGGGACGCCTTTAATAGGAGAAGTACAGATTTCAGGTGCAAAGAATGCGGCACTTCCGATACTTGCGGCAGGACTGCTTGCAACTGAAGGTACGAGTAAATTTTACAATGTTCCTAAATTATCAGATATAAAGACAATAAGCAAACTATTTGAATCATTAGGAGTAAAAGTAGATTATAAACCGGAAGAAAATACATTAGAAATAGATGCGAAAAGACCATTGTTAACAGAAGCATCGTTTGAATTTGTAAGTAAAATGCGTGCATCATTTCTTGTACTGGGACCGATGTTGGCACGTGAGAAAAAAGCGAAGGTAGCAATGCCCGGAGGGTGTTCGATCGGTAGTAGACCTATAGATCAACATTTAAAAGGATTTGAGATATTGGGTGCAAAAATTATTCAAGACGCAGGTTTTGTTGAGGCAAGAGCGGAAAAAGAATTAGAAGGTGCAACGATATTTTTCGATTTTCCCAGCGTTGGGGCGACCCAAAATGTCATTATGGCAAGCTGTTTAGCAAAAGGTAAAACCACGATTGTTAATGCGGCACAAGAGCCTGAAATAGAAGATATGATTAACTTTTTAACAAAAATGGGTGCTAAAATTTCAGGTAAAGGCACTTCTGTCCTTGAAATTGAAGGTGTTGATAAATTGACAGGTGCTGAGCATACTATTATGTCAGATCGTGTGGAAGCGGCAACGTACATGATTGCGGCAGCTGTGACTAAAGGCGATGTTTTTGTAAAAGGTGCATTATATAAAGATAACATAGCACTTGTTAGTAAAATGCGTGAAATGGGCATATCAATCGAAGTATTGCAAGACGGAATGCGTGTGAGTAACCATCTTGATATATTAAAACCGATAGATGTAAAAACACTACCACATCCGGGATTTTTAACGGATATGCAGTCAATAGTAAGTGTATTGACATTATTGGGTGAGGGTGTCAGTACCATTACGGAAACGGTATTTGAAAATCGTTTTATGCATGTCGAAGAATTACGAAGAATGAATGCAAAAATTAGAATTGAAGGACGTAGTGCTTTAATAGAAGGACCGGCACGCTTAGAAGGAACAACAGTTAGAGCGACGGATCTTCGTGCAGGAGCAGCACTTATTATTGCAGGACTGATTGCCAAGGGGACAACGAAAATTATTGATATTTACCATATAGATAGAGGGTATGTTGATATTGAGAAAAAAATGCGTAAACTTGGTGCTCATGTTGAAAGAATTGAAGAGTAGGAACTGCCTATGAAAATAGACAATACTATTCTACGTTACTTACGCAATATAGCCTTGATATTGCTTGTGTTCTATATCGGAACAATTATAGGTTATGTTGTTTTTGGAAAAGGCAGCTTAATGGATGCCGTTAGTTTAAAGTCAATAAAACATATTAAAGATATTATATACAATTAGGAGGAGTAAGAAGATGACAAGTAATTTATTTGTGGAGCTTCAAGAAAAATTAGAAGGGAAAAAAGTTAGAATCGTATTGCCGGAAGCATATGATGAACGTATTTTAGAAGCGGCTGTTAAGCTGAGTTCAACAAGTTATGTACAACCGGTACTAATCGGTAAGCGTGAAGAAGTGGAGAAATTAGCACAGCCGTTATTCTTAAACGTATCAGGTATTGAGTTTATTGACCATGAAAACTACGAAAAATATGACGAAATGTTAGCTAAATTCGTAGAACGTCGTGCCGGCAAAGTAACAGAAGAAAAAGCACGTGAATTGTTAAAAGATGTGAACTATTTCGGTACAATGTTGGTTTATATGGGGGAAGTGGCAGGACTGGTATCGGGAGCAATCCATTCAACCGGAGATACCGTACGTCCGGCATTACAAATTATAAAAACTAAACCGGGTGTAAGCAGAACAAGCGGAGCATTTATCATGTCACGAAATGCGTCACGTTTTATCTTTGCCGATTGTGCGATTAATACAAGTTTAGATGCACAAGCATTAGCAGAAATTGCAGTAGAAAGTGCAAAAACAGCTAAAAGTTTTAATATCAATCCTAAAGTAGCGATGTTGAGTTTTTCAACTATGGGATCAGCTGTTACAGATGAAACCAAAAAAGTGGCGGAGGCTACTAAATTGGTAAGAGAAAAAGCACCAACATTACCGGTTGGAGGGGAACTGCAATTTGATGCTGCCTTTGTCCCACCTGTTGCAAAATTGAAAGCACCAAATTCGGAAATTCAGGGAGATGCAACAGTATTTATCTTCCCAAGTTTAGAAGCGGGTAATATCGGGTACAAAATTGCTCAACGTCTAGGAGGTTTTGAAGCGGTAGGACCGATTTTACAAGGCCTTAATGCACCGGTAAATGATCTGTCACGCGGTTGCTCAAGCGATGATGTATTAAAATTATCACTAATTACAGCGATTCAAGCAATCTCAGAATAATAAATTAAACAACTAAGAAATTGCTAACCAATTTCTTAGTTGTTTTCTATTAACGACTGATATATTTGTTTTTCTATTAATAATAAATCTTCTTCTTCATTTTCACTTTCAATATAAAAAATAAAACATTGTGAAAAATAAGCGAAAAGCGGGCCTACAATTATACGTAATACTTGAGTAATATTTAAATTGTTATTAAAACGTTTATCACTCTTTAAAAGTATGAGGTGCAACGTTTTTAATTTAGAATTAATAGGATCGTTTTTAATCATGTTTTTTAGATTACTGTTAAACTCTTTATTAATAATAAATTCTTGGAAAAAGATACGTACTAATTTTTGATTTTTTTTCATAAATTCAAAACGATTAAATACTAGGAGATGAATCATATCTTTAAGATTTTTTTCCTGATTTATGCCGGCGACAAAAGAAGCGAGGATAGGTGGAAATCCGATAGATATAATACTATTTAATAAATCATCTTTTGTTTTAAAATATTTGAATAAAGTAGCTTGACTCATACCTGCTGTTTCGGCTATCTTAGCGGTAGAAGTACCGTGAAATCCTTTTTTCGAAAAAAGATCGATTGCAGCAAGGATGATTTTCTTTTTTCCGGCAGGCATATTTGCTTCTGATAAGTATTCTGTATAAGACATTAAAATATTTGACATTAGAGCTCCTAACTGATTTTAAACTTTTCTATAACGACGTAAGCCTATTATATTTAAAATTGTTAATACTATTAGAAAAATAATAAGTATTACAATATTTTGGCCTATTTTTCCAAGGCTATAACCGTGTAAAATGATATTACTTAGTGCCTCACCTGCATAAGTAAGTGGTAGAAATTTTCCTAAGTTAACCGCCCAAACACCCATGTTTTTTAGTGGAATGATACCGGATAAAAAGAGTTGCGGTATTATTACCAAAGGAATAAACTGCATCATTTGAAATTCAGATTTAGCAAGAGCTGAAAGTAATAACCCAAATGATAAGGCAATTAAGGCTAAGACTACATTAACTATTATAACATAAAACAGCTTTCCTACAAGTTCGATTTTTAATAAATTTACTGCAGAAACGACAATGACTGTTGTTTGAATAATAGCTAAAATTCCGTATGAGAGCATATAGCCGAAAACTATTTCAAAATGACGAACCGGAGTTGCTAATAATCTTTCTAAAGTACCGCTTGTTCTTTCTTTTAGTAATCCCATTCCGGAAATTAGAAAAACAAAGAAAAAGACGATAAAACCAACTATAATCGGTATCATTTTAGTAAAAAAATTAGTATCCTTATTTCCATATTTGAAGTTTTCATTAATAGTTGATTTATATTGAAGGATATTTATTTGTGGTGGAAGTTTTTTTATAATTTCTGTTGTATTAACTTTTACCAGTGAACTGATTAATACTTGTCTGGTGAAAGATGTTTTGATTGCATCGGTATTTTCATAAGTTACGGTATAACCGGTATTATTGTTATAAGTAATAGTAGCATCAACAGTGTTATTATTTAATAAATCATTACCTTCTTCATTGGAATGGACATTAGTAATAGTTACATTATCAACAGTTTTTAATGTTTCCGTAACAGAGGTAGGAACATTGAAAGTAGCCAGATTAACGGATACTTTATCACTGCTGGAAAACATCAGATTCATCAACCAGAGAACAAAGATAGGAGCTACAAACATCATAGCCAATGTTCTTTTATCACGAAATAATTCTTTTAAAATACGGTTAGTTATTGCTAGAATACGCATAATTATCCCCCTTTTCAATATTTAAAAATACTTCTTCAATATTAGTAGAGTTAAATTGTTTTTTAAGTTTCTCCGGAGTATCGCAAGCTGCTATTTTACCGTCATGTATGAGTGCAACCTTGTCGCATAGCTCAGCTTCATCCATAACATGTGTTGTTACAAGAATACCGGTACCATTATTTTTACGTTCAATAAGTTCATTCCAAATAGATTTTTTTAACAATGGATCAATACCCACGGTCGGTTCATCTAAAACTAAAAGTTTCGGAGAACCGAGAAGTGCGATAGCTAATGATAGACGTCGCTTCATACCGCCGGAATATGTTGAGACATTTTTCTTTAAGTGTGCCGTTAAATCAACGACAGCGGATACTTTTTTAATCTCTTTAGAAAGTTCCTTTTTGGTCAGCCCTTTTAAATTACCGAAAAACTTTAAGTTTTCATAACCGGTTAATAATTCATATAAGGCATTTGATTGTGCCATATAGCCAATACATCCTAAAATTAACCTATTCGGCATTTTACTGTTAAGTATTAAAGCAGTTCCGGCGTCTGCTTTTTCCATGCCTAACATTGTTTTAATAAGAGTAGATTTTCCGGAACCCGACGGGCCCAATAAACTTATAATCTCATTATTAAACAAGGTAAATCGTACATTATTTAAAACAACCGTATTATCAAACTTCTTTTGTAAATCTTTTATGTGAATTAATTTTTCCATAATAGCTTCCTCCTTAATCAAGTGAGTATTCACTCACTCTTACAATTCCATTATAGTGAGTAAACGCTCACTTGTCAAGGGAAAATCTAAATAAATATTTTATAAAAAGTTGTTCTATATATTTGGGAGAATATATGGTGCTTACAATTATGGGCTGTTCAATAATCAAACAAATTGCATTTATTAATATATTTATGGTATTATAATATGATGTATAAATTATGGAGGAAGATATGGTTGCTATAGAATCAAAAGATGATTTATATATCATTAATTTATTAGAAGATTTTGATGAATTTTATCAAATGTTAGAACAATATGCAAAAGAAAATCATGTGCCGATTATTGATAAAATAGGCATTCGCTTTCTATTACAACTATTAAAAATTAAACAAGCGAAAAATGTTTTAGAGATAGGAACAGCGATAGGATATACAGCTCTAAAATTAGCGGAAACTATCGGTTGCAAGGTAACAACATTGGAACGTGATGACAAAATGTATGAAATTGCTACAAATAATGTCATGGAACGTGGGCTTAGCGAAAAAATAACTTTAATACATGGTGATGCACTGAAGTTACATAGTAAGGTAATAGCTAATGCACCATACGACATTGTATTTATTGACGGAGCTAAAAGCCAAAACCGTAAATTTTTTGAATTGTACGAGCCATATTTTACGGATGATGTTGTAGTAATAACGGATAATGTTCTATTCAAAGGTATGGTAGCAAATTCCGATATTATTGAACATAGTAAAAATTTAAAACAACTATTAAAAAAAATTAATAATTATAATGAATGGTTATTAAAACATGAACAATACGATAGTGTAATACTACCTATTGGGGACGGTATTACAATAACTACGAAAAAGAATAAAAAACTATAATTTTTAGAAAGGGCAGTACGATGACGGTAGAGTTAGTAGTGACACCTAAGAGTATCGAACATATTTATGAACTAATTAACGTTGGAGCAGACGGTTTTATCATAGGTGAGGAAAAATATGGTTTGCGTTTGGCAGGAGAGTTTAAGCGAGCCGAATTAAAAAAAGCGATTGAGATTATTCATCAAGCCGGGAAAAAAGCATATGTTAGCGTTAACGCTATCTTTCACAATAAACACTTAGATGATTTGGTAGATTATCTACGTTATTTAGCAACACTGGATATAGATGCTTTGATTTTTGGTGAACCGACGATAATAACAATATTACGAGATGAAAATCTTAATTTCAAGCTGCAATGGGATCCGCATACTTTAGCTACAAATTCATTTTCATGTAATTATTGGGGTAAACGTGGAGCATATCGTACCTGCTTATCTAAAGAATTAACTATTGATGAAATTTTGGAAATAACAAAAGATAGTGAGTACGAAATTGAAGTTCAAGTACAGGGAATGTTGTGTATGTTTCAATCTGTTAGAAAATTAGTTGATAATTATTTTATGTATAGTGAAAAAGAACAGTACATTGAAGAATATAGTAATTCTAAAAAGTTATTTTTATATAGTCAAGATAGAAATGAGCGTTATCCAATTTTTGAAGATTCAAACGGAACGCATATTATGAGTGCTAAGGACATTTGTGCTATTGAAGAGTTGGATAGATTGATTGAAGCGGGAGTTAGTGCTTTTAAAATTGAAGGCGTCTTAAAAGAAGAAGATTATATTACAGAAGTTACAACAATTTATCGAGATGCAATTGATTTATATTATGAAGATAAAGAAGCATATGAAGATGAAAAACAAGATTTTTATAACGACATTGAACGAATAAAACCAAAATATAGAGAAGTTGATTTAGGATTTTTCTATAAAAAAACAATGTATTAGGAGCATATTTAAAAATATTTTATAACGGTAAAGTACATTAAAAGCTCAAATTTTCAATAAAGTTTACGATGTTGAATATTTTAGCGGGAGAAATTTTAAATTCCAGCTGAAAAATTAATTTAATATAGTCATATTATAATGGTCGTATCGAAGTAAAATATTGTTATAAAGTGTTAGAGAAGATATAAAAGGAGGAAGGATCATACTTGAATGTGATCTAACTATATGGCAATAGGAAATATATCAGAAATACAAAATGGGAAACGGGTGATTGTGAAGAAGCCTGAATTACTTCTTCCAGCCGGAAATTTAGAAAAATTAAAAATAGCTATTCACTATGGTGCAGATGCCGTGTTTTTAGGCGGTCAGGAGTTTGGACTGCGTAGCAATGCGGATAATTTTACGATAGATGAAATCCGTGAGGGGTGTGAGTTTGCAGCAAAATATGGAGCAGATATCTATGTAACGGCAAATATTATTATGCACAATGAGAACTTTGCAGGTTTAGATGAATACTTGATTGCCTTGCAAAATGCCGGTGTGCGTGGTATTATTGTAGCAGATCCGTATATTATAGAAAGATGTAAAACGGTAGCACCGGAAGTTGAAATACATATTAGTACCCAACAATCAATCTCAAATTATAAAGAAGTACAATATTGGGAAAGCGAGGGTGTGCATCGTGTAGTATTGGCACGTGAAACAGGATATGAAGAAATTAAAGAAATTCGTGAAAAAACAAATGTAGAAATCGAAATGTTTGTCCATGGTGCGATGTGCATTGCATACTCGGGGCGTTGTACATTAAGTAATTATATGACGGCTAGGGACAGCAATCGTGGTGGTTGTTGTCAATCGTGTCGTTGGAATTATGATTTATATGAAGAAAGCGACACAGATGATATAAAATTATTTGATACCGGAGCAAATCCTTACGCTATGAGTCCCAAGGATTTAACATTAATTGAGGTAGTGCCTAAAATTATTGAGCTCGGTATTGATTCGCTAAAAGTAGAAGGTAGAATGAAATCTATTCATTACGTCGCAACGGTAGCAAGTGTTTACAGAAAATTAATCGATGATTATTGTTCAGATCCGGATAATTTTGTAATGAGTTCAGAATATAAAAAAGAACTGTACAAATGTGCCAATCGTGATACTGCTATGTCGTTTTTCTATGAAATACCGCAATATACAGAACAAATGTTTGGAAATGAGGGCAGCAAAAAAACTAACTATGATTTTGTAGGACAAGTATTACATTATGATGATGCTACGGGTATAGCAACTATTCAACAACGTAACTTTTTTAAAACAGGGCAAGAAGTTGAATTTTTCGGCCCTGAGATTAATACCTTTAGACAAGTAATCGGAGAAATTTACGATGAGGACGGAGAGTTGCTTGATGCAGCACGTCATCCTTTGCAAATTATCAGAACTAAATTGGATAGTAGAGTATTTAAAAGTAACATGATGAGAAAGGAAATGGGACGCTAATGAGTACAAAACGACCTAAAATTATCGGTATTGTCGGTGGAAGCGGGAGCGGTAAAACTACCGTAACAAAAAGAATAATAGAAGAATTAACGATAGATAAAGTGGCGTTAATCGAGCAAGATTATTACTATAAAGATCAAAGTCATATGACAATGGATGAACGTGTTAAAACAAATTATGATCATCCGAATGCTTTTGATAATGAACTGTTATACAACCAGTTGTTAGAATTAATCAACGGTGAAGCTGTAGAACTGCCGGTGTACGATTATGTTAACCATACACGTAGTACAGATAAAAAATATCAAGAGCCGAGAGATGTTATTATTATTGAAGGGATGTTCGGTTTATATTCAGAAAAATTACGAGAATTAATGGATATAAAAATTTTTGTTGATACACCGAGTGATTTACGTATTTTACGACGTCTTTTGCGCGATATTAACGAGCGTGGGAGAACCGTTGAATCAGTAATTAATCAATATTTATTATCAGTACGTCCTATGCACGAAAAATATATTAAACCTACCAAACAATATGCAGATATTATTATTCCGGATGGAGGATATAACGATATTGCGATTGATATTTTAATTACAAAAATTAAATCACTACTAGCAAAATAATAAAAAAAAAGATATAATAAGTAAGAAGACTTAACAAAGGAGCATAAGTATGGCATTAGAAGAAAAATTAGAATATCAAATGACCCAAGAGGGGTATGATAGACTTGTTGAAGAATTAGAACATTATAAAAAAGTAAAACGTCCGGAAGTAATCGAAAAAATTAAAGTGGCTCGTAGTTTCGGTGACCTTTCTGAAAACTCGGAATATGATGCTGCAAAAGATGAACAAGGGTTTATTGAACAAAAAATTCTTGAAATGGAGCAAATGATTCGTTATGCAGTCATTGTCGAATTAGATGAGAAAACGAGTGCTATTCGTTTAGGAAATACGGTAACATATCAAGAACTGCCGAACGGGTTAACGGAAACATATAAAATTGTCGGTAGTGCCGAAGCGAATCCTTTTGAATTTAAAATTTCAAACGAAAGTCCGGTTGCACAAGCATTATTAGGTAAAGAAGTAGGCGACATAGCTAAAGTTTCATTACCTACTGGGCCGGAAGATTCAATGGATATAAAAATCCTTGCCGTTGAATAGGTAGACGTATGATAGCTTTAATCGGAGCGATGCCGGAAGAAGTGGCAATTATTAGAAAAAAAATTAAAAATCTTAAAGAAAATAAGATAGCTCATGTCAATTTTTATGAAGGACAATATGAAAATAAGGATATTGTACTTATGCTAAGTTTACCCGGAAAAGTTAATGCAGCAATAGCAACAACGCTTTTACTTGATAATTATGATATTGATTATGTTATTAATATCGGAACGTGCGGTGCATTGCAAGGTGATATGGAAATAGGCGACATGATAGTAGCGACAGAGGTAAGGCATTTTGATGTTGATGCAACGGAATTCGGTTATGAAATAGGTCAAGTACCGCAAATGCCGGCAAAATACGAAAGTGATAAATATTTACAACAGTTAGCCGGTGAGATTGTGTTGCCAAATCATAAAGTTCATTTCGGTTTGGTGGGGACATCAGACTCATTTATTTCTAATAAAAAAATAAAGAAAAATATTTTAAAAAATTTTCCTACTATGCAGGTAGTAGAAATGGAAGCTGCGGCAATAGCACAAACTTGCTATCAATTTAACACTAAATTTATAGTTTGCCGTAGTGTGAGTGATAAGGCGGAAGAAGGCAATAGAGTAACTTTTGACGAATTCTTAAAAATTGCGGCACTTAATTCGTCAATATTAACAACAGAACTTATAAAGAAGTTGTAGCAATTAATTAAGTAATAAAATATTTATTATCATTCCGATAATGAATATTTTTATTTTATCTTATTTTTATAATTAATAAAGAAATTAAGTTTATTATTTGATTTTTCTTTAATCTTTTAATAATTTGAATTGAAAAAAAGGCGATAAAATGGTATATTATAAATTAGGAAAAATATTTATTTAAGGAAAATAATATGCACAATATAAAAAGTAAGAAATCCTTTAATTATTTAAAAGGTATTATTCAGATAATTTTGGGATTAGCAATATTTTATTTAATTTTTTCCTACTTTAAAAAAGAAATCACAAGTTTAAATTTTCGACAAATAAGGGAGTTAACTTTACAATTAGGTTATGGAAAGTTCTTTTTTATTTTGTTGTGTGGTTTGTTTGGGATAACTATTTTATGTCTTTATGATTATTTTGTTTTAAAAGCGATAAATATAACAAAACATATGTCATCATTTCGAATCTTTAAAATAAGTTTTATGACAAATACACTAAATATGGTATTAGGTTTTGGCGGATTTATCGGTGCAGGATTAAGGTATTATATGTATAAACCTTATACAAAAAGTGGGAAGACTTTAGTGACAGCAATAGGAATGATTTTAATTTCGATGTTATCAGGAATTAGTTTATTATCTATTTTTGTTATTTGTGATGTTTTTCCGGGAGAGGCACTTTATAAAGAAAAAACGATATTTTACTATTGTTTGATATTAATGTCCTTTTTCTTACCGTTGTACCTATTTTTCAGTTTAAAAAAACCGAAAATAAAAGGTGATAGATATTTAAGTGTAAAACTTACTATTATTTCTTTTTTTGAGTGGGTTTTTGCGGCGATTATTATATTAATTATCCTCTATTTCTATACAGGAAAGTCAGTATATAATAAGGAGCTTCAAATAGTCGGAGTCATTATTATAGCATCTATAATAGGACTTTTAACGATGATACCGGGGGGGTTAGGTACTTTTGATACATTAGTTTTAATCGGTTTAAAAAACCTCGGCATTAATCCTGAAGTAATCGGTGCAACGATAATAATATATAGACTTTCTTATTATGTAGTTCCGTTTTCAATAGGTTGTTTGATGCTTGCGTCAGAAGGATTAAGAACGATAAAAGAAAAGTTCAGAAAGAGAGGAGAAAAATTATGATTATAAATATTGTTTATTTTGTTCTAGCTTATTTTTTAGGGAATATAATGGGCGGAAAATTATTAGAAATTATTTATAGAGAAGAGTTTACCAATAAAGGTTCCGGGAATGTCGGAGCAAGGAATGCCGGAAGAGTTTTAGGACCTAAATCATTTGTCTTTGTGCTCGCCGTTGATTTTTTCAAAGGTTTTTTAGTAGTTATTTTATTAAAAATATTTAATATAAATGCCACTATTATTTATATCTGTATTATCTTAGTGATTCTCGGACATATTAAACCTGTTGTTTTTAAATTTAAGGGAGGTAAAGGTGTTGCAACGTTTTTTGGGTGTATAGCTGCATTATCACCGCATATGTTTTTAGTGGTAATACTTTGCGCTTTAGTCATAGCAATTATTGTAAAGAGTTTAACTTTAGGGTTTTATGCCAGTCTTACATTAGGAACTTGCATAAATTATTTAGAAAATCCATCATTTATAATTTTAGGATTATATATATTATTAGTAATTATTCTTTGTATTACGGCGTTAGGTGATATAGAAGAAGCATTTGAAAAATATTTTAGTGCTAAGAAGAATAAATCGGTTCGTTAGTGAGCCGATTTATTTTTTCTCATGCCCCGTATTTGGCACAGAGCCAAAACCCGAAAGAATTTTCTTTCGGGTTTTTATTATTAGTCAGCAGTCTGCATAGTACGATTTTTCTTAGTATAGAAAATATAATTTAGAACTAGGAACACTATTCCTAAAATCGTCAATACTAACATTGAATTATTATAAATGTTATTAGTTAATCCGCCAAGAACGGCATGTTTAACTGACATATCCGCATAGTAAATCGGAGTGAACGGAATTAAACCGTTATACAATGCCGGTAACATTTGGCGAGGAAATAGCGGGGTAGTTAGGACAAACTGCAACGCTACTAGTGAAATATTGATTATATTACCTATTTTACCAAATGTAAATGTAAAGAAATGAGCTATAATCATAAATATGATTGCTGATAATAATAATCCTGAGAAATACATTCCAAAATATTCAACCTTAAAATCAAAGAATAATTTCATAGAAATTACTTCTATTACAACTTCTAATAGGGAGAATATAACCATAACCGACAGTTTACTGATAAACCAAGTTAATGTGGGAATACCGTTTTCTTTCTGGTATATCGGATATAATATATTGAATATTACAGCACCTATAAGTAATCCGAATACTAAGAAAAATGGTGCTAGGGCGTTACCGTAGCTGGTTTCGTTGGCTATATCGCTGGTGTTGGTTTTAATTGGATTTGCCAACATGTCTGAATTTTTATCTCCGGTATGAGCTGTGTTTAACTGAGTAGCTCCATTTACTAAACCGGTGGCTAATTTATCCGAGCCTTCTTTAGCTTTTTGCATTCCATTAATAAGTTCAGGAGTTTTGGCTTTCATATCACCAATACCTTTGTATAATTTTTGTCCGCCGTTATTAAGTTTTTGAATACCGTTCAACAGTTCAGGAGTTTTGGCTTTCATACCATCAATACCTTTGTATAATTTTTGTCCGCCGTCATCAAGTTTTTGAATACCGTTCAACAGTTCAGGAGTTCTGGCTTTCATATCACTAATACCTTTGTATAATTTTTGTCCGCCGTCATCAAGTTTTTGGATACCGATAGAAAGTTCAGGAATTTTAGATTTTAATTTTCTAAGCCCTCTATTCAAATCGGTAGAACCTTTTTGTAGGGCGAAGGTATTATCTGCTAATCTTTTTATCCCTTGAGCCATTTCACCGGTTGTTAAGCTGGTAGCTGTTTCGTCAACTCCATTTTTATATCTTTCGAAACCGCTCGTAAGTTGTGGGCTTTTAGAAATAAGTTCTTTAATTCCATTTGCCAACTTACCACTTGTCAGGCTGGTAACTGTTTCATCAACTCCGGTTTTATATTTGCTAAAACCGTTAGTTAATCTAGGAGTTTTTTGATTCATAACAGAAAGACCCTCTTTTACTTTAGAACTTCCTACAGCTAATGGATTAACACCTGCTTTAATATTGGAATAACCGTCAACCAAAGATAGCAACTGAGTTTTTATATTACCGACATCAACTTTATCTATTTCCTTACCAAGTTTTCCTAGTCTTTCTAGTGATTTATGAAGATCTTGGTAACTTTTCATAATTTGAGCAAGTTCAACTTTAATATCATTGTTATTATTTATCTCTGTATTATTCACTGTTGAAATTTGCGAATTACTTACATCACTTTTAGCGGCATTTAAAATAGCTGTTTTTTGTTCTTCGGTTAAAGAAGTCGAATTTAACTGCTGTTTTAAAGATGAAAATGATACATCGGTAGATTTAACAGTTGTAGTTGTTGTATTATTTTTTAAATTTGTTTTATCAATAAGTTTTTCAAGTTTAGTAATTTCATTTCCAAGTTTTTCAAATTTTGATGATATAGAGCTGTTTAGTTGTCTTGAACTTATTTTTAAATATTGTAACTTCTCGGTTAGAGAAGAAAGTTTAGCTTTATTATCAGCAATCTCCTTATCCGATGGAAGTTTTCTGTTAAGTAAATCAAGACCGTTAGCAATTTGGTAAGCCCCATTGGATAATTTAGGAACACCGTCAGCTAATGTATTAATTCCGTTTGCCAGTTCAATTCCGCCGGTAAGAAGTTTTGTTAAATCTTCCTGCTTAGCATCTAGTCCACCGCCGATTTGTCTAACACCTTCGGTATAACGAGAAATACCATAAGCCAGAGAATTTCCGCCATTAATTAAGGAATTTAGGTTGTCTTTTTTAGAAAATAATTTTTCATTTAAAGTAAGAATACCGTTAGTATATTGAAGCAAACCGGAATGAAGTTTATTATCTCCGTTAAATAATAAATCAATTCCGTTAGCAAGCTCATCTTTTTTACCGTTAAGGATACTAAGTCCGCCTGCAAGTTGCCTTGACCCGTTATGAAGTTGGTCAATCCCGTTACCTAAACGTTTACTACCATCATTAAGTTTTGATAAGCCGCCTGTAAGTTGTCCTGACCCGTTATGAAGTTGGTCAATCCCGTTACCTAAACGTTTGCCGCCGTCATTAAGTTTCGATAGTCCGCCCGCAAGTTGTCCTGACCCGTTATGAAGTTGGTCAACCCCGTTACCTAAACGTTTACCGCCATCATTAAGTTTTGATAAACCGTCAGCAAGTTGTCCTGAACCGTTTGCTGCTTTACTAAGTGAAATTCCAATGTCGGAAAGTTTGTTATAAAGTGTAGAACTATACGTTTTTACAACTTGGTCTTTTACTGTATTGGTAAGGTTACTTGCAACAGTTTCCATGATTTTTTCTCCATTTTTACTTTTTGTAAAATTGGTTTTAAAATCAATATTCATCTTTTCCGGATTTTCATTTGATAAGGTAGTCGCATTTTTAGAGAAGTTTACCGGTATCGTAACTATCATATAGTAGTCACCTTCTCGAAGTTCTTTTTCAGCAGTATCCTTATCAACGAACTGCCAGTTTATTTTCTTATTTTCTTTTAGTTTGTCTACCATAGATTGTCCAATTTCAAGTCGTTTACCATTAAAATCAATGGGTTTGTCCGTATTGACAACGGCAACTTTTAGATTGCTCGTATTATCATAAGGAGTCCATACAGATTTTAAAAATGTTCCTGCATATAAAATTGGAACTAGTGCCACTAACGATAGAGAAACAAGAAGTTTTTTACTTTTAAGTAAATGTTTAAATTCTTTTTCTATCATAGAACCTCCTAAGAGCATATTAATTTTAATTGAGAAAACTAATTGAAATAAAAATTCTTAAATTATATTAGTTAATCTCGTAATGAATATTTTAAACCTATTTACACTAAAAGTCAAAATATTTTTTAGTTATAGTGAAAAAATTAATTTTAATATAATATATAAAAAAACATAATAAAGATAGAAAGAGTAACTAATATTATTGTTATTATTTCCGAAAAAACTGTTATATCAATAAAAGTTATATAAAAAAGGATTTAATTATAATTCAATAAACATAAATATCTTAATTAAAAAAATTATATTATTTAGGATGATTTTCAGTCTATATTAATGAAAAATCTAGTTTATCATTAGCATTTGATATTATATTTTAATATTTATTAAATAATTTGAAAGAGCATCTTGTTTGACGTATAATTTAAGTAAAATAAAGTAAAGTAGGAAAAAAGTATGATAGAAGCAGTGTTATTTGATATGGACGGGTTAATGGTGGATACGGAAAAACTTTCAACAGAGGCGTTGATCCGTTGTGCTAAAGAACAGAATTATGAAATGAGTGTTGATGAAACACTTCAGGTTTTAGGGTTTACAGAAGCTAGTATCTATGAATTTTGGACAAATTATTTTAAAGATACAAAAGTTGATGGAAAAAAGTTGACAGAAGATCATTACAAATATATAGAGAATATTTTATTTACAACAGGCCCGGATAAAAAACTGTTTGTGGAAGAATTATTAATTTATTTAAAAGAAAATAATTATAAGGTAGGTGTCGCTTCGTCTTCGGGACTACATTATATTAAAAATAATCTGAAAAAAACAGATTTAGAAAAATATATAGATGTAATAGCAAGCGGTGCGGAAGTGGAAAATGGGAAACCGGCACCGGATGTATTTTTATTGGCTGCAAAACGCTTAGGAGTAAAACCGGAAAATTGTCTAGTGTTAGAAGATTCAAAAGCCGGAATAAAAGCTGCAAAAAGTGCCGGAGCAACGGTTTATATGGTACCTGATATGTTTATACCCGATAAGGAAGTAATTGAAATAACGGATAACATAGTAGAAAATCTCGGAGAAGTAATAGAAATTTTTAAAAAAATAAATTAAACGTAAATTTATTTCGGGGAATAAAAAATATTATAGAAAACAATTTAAACAAATTGAAAAATTGTAATCGTTTGTGATACAATAAAATTAACGAAAACAGGAGGAGAATAATTATGAAATTAGTTCTATTTAATGTAAGGGAAGATGAGAAGAGTGCTGTGGATAGCTGGATAAAAGCACATCCTGAAGTAGAAGTTGCGACTTATCAAGAGGAATTAAATGCTGCTAATAAACATCTTTTAGATGGGGCAGATGGAGCTGTTTTTGCGGCAAATAAACCTTTTGATAAAGAAATTTATCCCTATGCCAAAGCGCAAGGTGTAAAAGTTTTTTCAACACGTTCAGCAGGGTTTGATGTTTTTGATAGACCTTTGTTAAAAGAATTGGGAATTAAGTTGACGAATGTTCCATCATATTCACCGAATGCAATAGCAGAACATGTTTTAACAACAGCATTAAGAATTAGTAGAAATACAATTAAGATTCAACGTAATGTAGAAAAACATAACTTTACATGGAATCCGGGTATCTTATCTCGTGAGCTAAGAACACTTACTGTTGGAGTAATCGGTACAGGACGAATCGGAACTCAAGCTGCACGTTTATTTAAAGCGGTAGGTTCAGAAGTAATCGGTTATGATGTTTATCCGAATGATGTAGCTCGCGGAATATTAACGTATGTTGATAATGTTGATGAGTTAATCGAAAAATCAGATATTATTACTATTCATATGCCGGCGGTGGAACAATACAAACATATGGTAAGTGATGAATTTTTAGCTAAGATGAAAGACGGCGCAATCTTATTAAATGCGGCACGCGGAATGTTGGTAGATACAAAAGCATTATTAAAAGCATTAGATAGTGGAAAACTTTTAGGCGCAGGATTAGATGTCTATGAGAACGAAAGTAAATACGTTCCGAAAAATTTTGAAGATAAAGATTTTGATGATGAACTTCTACAAACATTGATAGATAGAGATGACGTTATTTATACACCGCATACAGCATTTTATACAGAAACGGCTATTCAAAATTTAGTAGACGGTGGATTAAATTCGGCTATTGATGTTATTAAAACGGGTACATCAGTAAATATTATTGAATAATAGTGGAGAGATATAAAATACACTGCAATTTATTGATAAAAAATTAAAAAATACTAAGTAGTTAAAAAGGGCGATGTAGTAAATGTGTTAATTTCCAATTTAATTTTGGAGATTATAGTTTAAAACATTGTCCTTTTTTCTATTTAATTTACACCATATAGACAAAAGAAATTACCGTATATACAAAGATGGTAGATAAACGTTATCTGTTTTGATATAGTATAAATGAAAGGAGTAATTGGTATGAAACTGGAATTAAATATAAATAAAGATATAAAAGAAACTTTAGTGCATATATATACTCGTACGGTTGATGAGGAAGTACAAAATTTAATAAATTATATAGAACATAATACAACGTATCTTGTAGGGTATAATGAAACGGAAACACGAATATTGAAGTTTGATGAAATAGTGCGTATTTTTATAGAAAATAGAAAATTATATGTAAAAACTATTGATAATATATTTACCATAAAAATGAAATTATATGAAGTGGAGAAAATTTTAGGAAAAGATTTTGTTAAAATTTCTCAGAGTGAAATAGCCAATATACATTATATAAAAAATTTAGATTTAGGAATTAAAGGAACGATAGCAATTAAATACACGAACAAAGATGTAAGTTATGTATCAAGAAGAATGATAAAAACATTTAAAATAAGGTTAGGAATATAGGAGGAAAAAAGATGAAATTAATTAAAACAATATTCATATATGCATTACTGGGTGTCGGGATAGGAAATATTATAACACTGGGGTTCAGCATAGCGTATGGTAGTTATTTACCGGGAGTACCGAAATTTATAGATAGTTTTGGTAGCGTTAATAGTGCGGTTGTAGTGCAAACCGTTATCTATATGATATTGGGTATATTACAAGGCATCGCCGGTATTATTTTTAAAAATGCAGAATATACGGGGTTAGCAAAGATATTTATTGTGCATTATATACTTATAATCGCACCGCTTGTATTAGCCGGATATTATTTATGTTGGTTTAACAGTATAAAAACATTGCTAGGTATGTTGGTATTTTCCAGTATTATATATATTATAATCGCTGTTGTTTCATATTTTACTATAAAATCTGATATAAAAAAAATTAATGCAAAACTTGGGAAATATAATTAAAATAAAATCAAGTAGATATAACGGAATTTTTTAGGTAGATTCATTATTTCTGCTTGATTTTTTAATATACATTATTTTAAAAATATATTTCAGCAATGGTTAGCAGTGGTATGGACGCCTACAACTAACTTAGGTTAATTCGTAGAAATAAGGTATGCAAGGCTACTCTAATCTTTACGAACAAAGTGAGTAAAAGATTAGCTAGTAGCTACTGCCATGGGTCAGCAGTTGACACTAACGTATCATCTACGCCTATGGCTTTGATGATACTAGTGTCTTTGAATACGTCACTTCTAAGATTTATTCGTGCTAAAGGCACTCATAAACCTAAGAATTAAAGAGAGTTCTTAAGGTTGCCACACCACTATAAAATCAGCAACAAAAAATATTTTGTATATAAATATATAGATTATTTTTCTGATTTTAATAAATCTCGAATTTCTTTAAGAAGCTCTTCTTTAGCATCAACTTCAGGTGCTGCTTCTTCAGCTTCTTCCTGTTTAACCATTTTATCTTTGGCAGTGTTAATTGCTTTAACAAATATAAAAATAGCAATCGCTGTAATTAAGAAATCAATAACGATTTGGATAAAGTTACCATAGTGAATACCGTTCCATATCAGATTAGTGAAATCCGGTTTTGATGGGAAAATAAGTAAAATTAGCGGCATCATAATATCCGCAACTAATGAACTGACAATTTTACCGAAAGCTGCCCCCATAATTACCCCGATAGCAAGGTCCAATACATTGCCTTTAAAAGCAAATTTTTTAAATTCATTTAACATAAAAACTGTTCCTCCTTTTAAAAATTTAATACTAAAGTATAATAAATGAAAAATTGAAAAAAATCAAGTATAAACCTAAAAAAATCGAAAATATAAAGGGAATATTAACAAAAATAAACTAAGATTTTAGCTTTAAAATCCTAGTTTATAGCGGTTTATATAAGTATATACAAATTAAAATTTATTCAGTTTCTTTTTTTTGTTCTTTTTTTAAAAATTTATCTAATAGCTTAGATGCTTTGGCTCGGTTTGAATCTACTTTTTCGGATAAATCTTCAAACTTTTCGTCTGTACTTTTCTTAAAGCCGGTAACATTATTTTTCATATTACCGACAGAGTTATTCAAACCATTTATTGAACTTGCAAGTCCTTCTGCCGAATTAAATAGCGGATCCAATTTTTCAGATTTAACCTGTAAATCTTCAGCTAAAATATTAGTGTTTTGTAAAAGAATATTTGCTTCAACCATAATAGGTTCTAAGTTGCCTTCTACTTTTTTAACGGTTTCATTTAAGTCTTTAGCAAGAGTTAATGCATCTTCTGCAATATCGGTGACATCTTCTGCACACGCCGTAGCTATATTAAGTGATTTTCTAACTGTTCCCAGTGTTATTGCCGCACTAATACAAATAATAAGTACACCCACGCCGGCCAAAAAGATTCCGGCATAAGCTAAAATAAGCCAATTAATAGTCATATTAATATTTCCTCCTTGGTTACATACATAACTATATTTTAAAGTATTGTAGTTTTAATTACAACCTATTTAGTTATATTCTCTAAATTTTTTCAAGAAATTTATGACAAAGTTTGTTAATATTTCCGGCGCCCATAAATAAAAGTACAGCATTATCAAAGTTTAATTTCGGGAAATCTTCCTCGCCATTAATAATGTCAGAACCGGTTGTTACTTTTTGTAAATCTTCTATTCCGACGATTTTAGCTTTTTCTCTAACTGAAGCAAAAATCGGGCATAGAAATGCTTTATCAGCAGTAAGTAAACTTTCAGCAAATTCATTTAAAAATTTAGCGGTTCTTGTATAAGTATGAGGTTGAAAAATCGCAATTATTTTTTTATCAGGATATTTTCGTCTTGCACTATTGATAGTCGCTTTTATTTCGCTTGGGTGATGAGCGTAGTCATCAACAACAACTAAACTTCCTACTTTATGCTCGCTGAAACGACGCTCTGCAGCTTTGTAGTGATTTAATGCCTCTTGAATTTCCTCCGGTGCAATACCGATGATATCAGCCAGTGAAATCGCAGCAGCTGCATTGGAAATATCATGAAGTCCGAAAACTGCCATTTTAAATGTAGCAAGTTTTTCACCATATTTATAAATATCAAAAGTGCTAAATTCAGAAGTTGTAGTTAAATTTTTAATTTGATAATCATTACCATCATTAAAACCGTAAGAAATTAATTTTGCTTTTGAACTTGTCAGCTTGGAAGCAAGTTTATCATCTCCGCAGAAAATAACAGCTTTTTTAACTTGATTAACAAAACTTTGGAAAGCAGAAAAGACATCATCTTCATCTTTAAAGTAGTCGGGATGATCAAAGTCGATATTCGTTACAATAGCATAATCAGGATAATAAGCTAAAAAGTGGCGATAGTATTCACATGCTTCAGCTACCAAAAAGTCGGAATTTTTTTGCCCCGAACCTGTTCCGTCACCGATAAGGTAAGATGTGATGAAATTGTGTTTGAAGATATTACTGACCATAGTAGTAGTTGTAGTTTTACCATGTGCTCCGGTAATAGCTATTGAAGGAGTTTCACCTAATAATTTTCCTAGAAATTCTGAGTAAGTGTATGTTTTAAGCCCTAACTCTTTAGCACGAACATACTCTTCATGATCATCATTAAAGGCATTTCCCAATATAACCTCATAACCTTCTTTAATATTTTCCGGACTATACTCAAACATTGGAATATTTCTTTTTTCTAATTTTTCTTGGGTGAAGAAATAGGTAGCAAGATCAGACCCCTGAACAGTATGCCCCATATCATAAACGATTTGAGCAAGAGAACTCATACCCGATCCCTTAATACCTATAAAGTGATATTTACTCATTGCGATTCTCCTATATATGTTGTTAATTAAATTTCAAAATTTTTTATCAGTATTACAATTTTATCTTAAAATAAAAAATTTTTCAACCGTTAGCACTCTTAAATTAAACAAGGTAAAAAATTTTAATTTTTGATTGAAATGTAAAGTAGAAGCCGATTTTAACAGTTATCTTAATTTAGATTATAGGTGTCGACTTCTACTGACTATGTTTATAAATATTTGAGTTTTTATTAGATATTTTCTATATTATCAGGAATAAAAGAAAATATTATGTACGACTTATCGTTTAATTTTTTAATTCTTCTGTTAAATTATACAGTTCATCTATTAGGTAACCGATATAGTCAATAGCTTCTTTTAACGGTGCTTCTGTACTAACATCACAACCTGCCAGTCTGGCAAGCTCAAGTGCTGACATACTTCCCCCTTTAGAAAGAGTATTTAACCACACTTTTGCATGATTATTATCTTTTTCAATTTTATTAGCAATAGCTGTTCCTATGGTAAGGCCGGCAGAATAAGTATATGAATATAGACCCATGTAATAATGAGGTTGACGCATCCAAGTTAATTCCGCACCTTCATTTATCTCAAGGCTATCTCCAAAAAATTCTTCCATAACTTCACGTTTTACATCGGATAACACATCGGCATTTAACATTTCGTTATTATCTACTTTTTTGTAAATTCTGTCTTGATATACAGCCTCAAGATAATGTGTTACCATATTGTGAAAATAAGTTCGGCTAATCATATTGCTGATAACCCAACGTTTAAAGTGAGCGTCTGTGCTGTTTTTAAGTAAATAATTCGAAACAATAACTTCGTTACATGTTGAAGGTGCCTCAACAAAATATAACGAACAATCGAAGTTTAACATTGTTTGATGTTTTCCGGCATTCATAAAGTGATAGGCATGCCCTAATTCATGAGCAAGAACAAATACTTCGTTCATTTTTCCTGTCCAAGATAATAAGATAAATCCGGCAACATTAGGAACGGTAGCACAGAATCCACCGGTACTTTTCCCGATATTCTGAGGGAAATCTGTCCAACGTTTATCATAACTTTCATCAATCATCTTAACATAGTCATCGCCTAAAACACCAAGTGCTTTTTTTAGATAAGAACGAGATTCGTCAATGGTCATGTCTACTTCGAAATCAGGGTCTAAATTAATTTTGCAATCAGAAAATTTCATATCTTTGATGTTATGTTCACGTGCTAATAATTTAATATAGCGACGAATATGTGGGGCAAGATCTGTCATTAGAACACGAATTTGTCGATCGTATAATTCTCTATTAACGTCTTGATTAGCTAATAAATAATCGATAACACTATCATAACCGCGCATGGTAGCGATCATTTTTTCTTTTTTTATTTGTGAAATATATTCATTGGCAGAAGTATTTTTATATTTTCGCAATGTAGAATAAAAACTTTCCGCACCTTTTCTGCGAATATCTTTATTATTATCCATTTCATATAGGTTTTCATATAAGACGAAGCTGTTTTCAAAAGTTTTGCCGTCTACTTCAAAACTGTCAAACTTCATATCTTCATGTTTTGTTACTTCATACAAATGGTAAAAATTAGGTAGATTTTCAAAATTTGAAATTACTTGTTCGGCATCTTTTGAAAGTGTATATTTTTTACTACGAATAATTTTTTCAAAAAAGTATCTTAAATCGGGGCGGTACTTATTAACAAAAGTATTAATAAATTCTTTATCTAAATCTACAAGAGTGGTTTGGAAAAAACTCATATTACTTGCCCAGTAACTTGAAACTTCTTGGAAAAGTGTTGCATTATTAATGACGTTATCATTAAAGCGATCCACGGTCATAGGAAGTTCAGCGTAGTGTGAAAGTTTGTATAATTCTTCTTGAAGCTTTTCGAATTCTTTAAGAGCTTTGTCAAGAAGTTCAAAAGAAAGCTCTTTATTCTCATAATTATTTTTAAATGTATTAATATCTTGTTTTACAATCTTTAAAGTTTTTTTAAAATCTTCTTCTGTTTTATATAGTAAACTTATATCCCAAGTGTAGCGTTCATCAACTTCACTACGGGGAATTAATTTCAATTCTGTCATAGCTAGTCTCCTTAAAAATTTTAATTAATATAATTATATCTCAAGTTGAATGAAAGATAAATAGTAAAGAATGTGAAAAACTCCTAAGAGTTTTGAAGAATACTTCAAACTTCTTAGGAGCTTTTAAGAATTTCGGTTGTATAATAAATACGGGGCATGGGAAAAATCCATACCTCGTATTGTTTTTTAATATACAAAAAGACAAATATCCAATATAATTAAAGTGCAAAAAAATAAACTATGAAAGGATATCTGTCATGAATAATTTTAACACAAAAACAAAAGAAATAAAAGAGGGAGAATTCATTAAAAACCTACTACAAATAAAAGATAAAAATATAACTATTGAGAAAACACATAACGAAACTATAAAAAATAATCAAAAGTACTTTGTATTCAAAGGTACCTTAACATATAAACCCAAGAAGTGTGAATGCTGTGGTTGTCTTAATAAAGGTTATACTGTAGTTAAAAACGGCTTTAATGAACTTACTAGAATTAATCTATTAAAAATATCAGGTATCCCTGCTTATTTGGAACTAAGAAAGCAACGTTTCAAGTGTAAAACTTGTAATAAAAAATTTGTAGCTACTACTTCTTTTGTAGATAAATACTGTAGTATTTCTAAAAATGTTAAGTTTTCTATAATGAGTGATTTAGCTGATACTTTATCTTTTAAACAAATAGCCAAAATGAATAATGTATCGGTTAATACTGTTATAAGAACTCTTTATAAATGTAAATCCCATGTAGACATTCTTAACTATAATACCTTACCTGAGTATTTATGCTTTGATGAGTTAAAGTTTACTAAAGATAGTAAAAATGGTATGAGTTTTATTTTTTTAGATGCTTTAACTCATGAGATTATTGATATAGTTGATGGTAGAACTGAGTATATTTTAAATAATTATTTTTCCAGATTTTCTAAAGAGGCTAGAAGTAATGTTAAGGCTATTTGTATTGATATTTATACTCCTTATATGAAGTTGATTAGAAATAAGTTTCCTAATGCTGAAATTGTTATAGATAGGTTTCATATTATTCAAAATGTTAATAGAGAACTTAATAGAACTAGAGTTAAGCTAATGAATATTTACAAAAAACAAAAAGGTATTAATTATACTCTTTTAAAAAATAATTGGAAGTTAATATTAGAAGATGAAAGTAATGTTACTCATGGTAGGTTTTTCTTTAATAGGAGTTTTAGGAGTTTAGTTACTAGACGTGATATTTTAGATTATTTATTAGGATTAGATTGTATATTTAAGGCTAGCTATGAGAGAGTTCAGGATATTAGATATGCGATAAGGTATAGAAATGAGTTGGAGTTTAAAGAATTAATTGAAAAATCTACTATCGGTTTATCTGATGGTGTTAGTAAGGCTATTAATACTATGAGAAAACATAAAGAGTATATGCTTAATAGTGTTAGGTATTCTATCTCTAATGGTTCTTTGGAGGGTATTAATAATAAGATAAAGGTTTTAAAGAGAGTTTCTTATGGTTATAATAGCTTTTATAACTTTAGATTACGCATTTTAGTTGTTTCTAGGTTATTTGTTTCTGAGTATAAAAATAATATTTCTTTTAAGGGCGTTTTGAAAAATGCCAAGCAACACTGCATTGCTTAGCATTTTATCCTTATTTTTTCTCATGCCCCGTATTTGACACAGAGCCAGAATTTCTTTTTTTAACAACGAAAAATGGAGAACCAAAATTACAATATTCTAAAATAAAGTCTTCCAAATTATTGATATTTTTGGAGTTTGTACTATCTTTCGTTAAAACAAAACCTGTTAGGCGTAACTTTTCGTGAGAAATATCTCCGACGATAAAAGGTTTATTTTTAAGAACGTCTACTAAACGTTCTTCGAAACTTTCCTTTTGAAAGGCATCTTTGAAATTATAAATTAATTCGTAAATAATTCCATCAACTTCAAAGATTAAGTTATTTTGTTCAATCTCCATATTTTAATCCTTTCTAACAATAGGTTTTATAATATACAATGCCATAAAGACAAGTGAATAAACAGTTAGAATACCTGCGGCAAAGTATTTTGTTCTATTGATAATAATTGTTGTTTTTTCCAAATTACTCTTTTTACTGAAATTAACATCATTAATAAAATTAGATTTTACTTTAGTGAATTTTCCTGAGTCATTATTAGAAGAAAAATCAGAATAAACAGTTCCGTCATTAGCTGAAACAGTTTCGTATTTTTGGAATAATAGGATACGTTTATTCATAAGTAAATAAGTAACGTCTTTTATAGAATGTTTTTCATAGAATAAGTCATAAATATCATTTTCAAAAGTAATATTTTCATTATTAATTTTATAAGAACCGGCTTTAAGAGCTAATTTATAGCTATAATTAGTAAAAAGATAATCATAAGTTTTTTGAAGACCGGCGAAAAATTTGTCTTTGCTATCGGTCTGGTTTAAAGTGGTAATCAGTAATTTGGTATTACCGCTATAAGCGAACGTAACGCTGTTTTTACCGGAATAATCAAGACCTAAGACTCTGAATTTATCAGATTCGGCAAAATTAACACTATTATCCGCACTCTCGCCTGAAGCAAAAGTGTACTTAGGATTTTTTGTAATTTCTGTTAAACCGGGATAATTTTTTAGAATTAAACCGGTAAGATAAGAAATATTTTTCACTGTACTCTTATTATCATCACTTACTGTTAAAGAAGATAGTGTAGTGTCGGTTAATGACATATCGGAAATAAGATTTTGTGCATCGTTAAGGTTAAAATTATATTCTTTAAAAATAGAGTTTAAAAGAGCATTTGATTCTACATTTTCCAGTAAAAATAAAGCATCTTTAATACTAATTTTATTGCTAAGTTTGTATTTGGATAAAATACTATCACTCTCCGTGATATTTATCGTACTGTTAAGATTGATTTTATTATTTTTTAAACCATCGGTTAATAAAAATAGTGCAAGGTAATTTGCTAATTTACTAACTGAAGTCTTTTCATTTTCTCCACGCTTTGCGATAATTTTTCCGGTGTTAAGCTCCGATATAACTATGTGGCTATTAGTATCACCGAAATTTGAAATAGCGTTATTATCTAAAAATGTTGTTTCCGCTTTAACATAACTAGGAACTAATAATGTCAAAAGCATAACAACAATGCTAATTTTTTTTAATTTCATACAGATTTTCCTTTATTTACAAGTAATCAAATATTTTTTGCATACTAGATATATGATATTAAAGTAAATTTAACTAAAGTTAAAATCTTCGTTTTATTATATATTTATATACAAAATATTTTTTGCCGCAGTGGTGAGGCAGTCTTAAGAACTTTCTTTAATTCTTAGGCTTATGAGTACTTTTAGCACAAATAAATCTTAGAATTAAAGTATGTAACAAGAGCTTGAATTTTAAGAAACGTAGTGACAATGAAATTCATGTTCCGTTATATACTTCACTAATAGTATAGTACAAAATGAAAGAAAAAGCTAATATGAAGTAAGTATAAACAGTCATAATAAAATATAAAGGATATAATTTTAAGCGGTATTTTTGTAGAAAATTATGTCGCAAATTAGTGTGAAAATAATTTTTGAAAATATAGGACTATTAGTTGATTTTTATTTTTATATTTGATACAATAACTGCTAGAGTAATTTTATTACTCCTTACTCTCGCTAAAATAGGGAGTCGCAAAGACCAAAAGGAGGTAACACACATGAGAAAATATGAGGTAATGTTTGCTGTTCAACCACGTATTGATGAAGAAGCTAAAAAATCTGTGGTTGATCGTTTTGTAAATATTCTTTCAGAAGGTGCAGAAGCCGTTGAAGTAAAAGACTTAGGTAAAAAACGTCTAGCATATGAAATTGAAGACTTCAGCGATGCATACTACTATGTAGTAGAATTAACTTCAGAAACAGATGCGTCTACAAAAGAATTTGATCGTTTAGCAAAAATTAGCGATGATATTATTCGTCACATGGTTGTAAGATTAGAAAAATAAGAGAGGGTAGACTATGATTAATAACGTAGTGTTAGTTGGAAGATTAACGAGAGATCCAGAATTAAGATATTCTAGTTCAAATATACCTATGGTTTATTTTACGGTAGCTGTTAACAGAACATTTACCGATCAAAATGGGCAACGTAATGCGGACTTTGTCAGCTGTGTAGCGTTTAGAAAACAAGCTGAAAATATGGCAAGATTTCTTGCGAAAGGTAGCTTAATAGGTGTAGAAGGACGTATTCAAACACGTAATTATCAAGGTAAAGACGGTAATACTGTTTATGTTACGGAAGTAGTAGCTAATACTGTTCAATTTCTAGAGCCTAAGTCTAGTACAAATAGACAAAATAACGGATTTGACTCAATGAGTTTTAATCAACAACAATCTCAACCAAATCCATTTAACAGTGGATATTCTAATTCAAACCAAGGACAAGCTAATACAGCTATGCAGGATTTTATTAATGACAGTTCATCATTCTCTGATTTTGGAGAAAATTTCCCAAGTAATTTAGATGATGACTTCATGCAGGATGTAGTAAATCCGTTTAAAGAAGATTAAAAAAAACATAGGAGGATATGCAAAATGGCAGTAAATAACAATCGTCGTAATAATATGCGTCGTCGTAAAAAAGTATGTTATTTTACAAAAAATAATATTGAATTTATCGATTATAAAGATGTAGAATTACTAAAAAAATTCATCTCAGAACGTGGGAAAATCTTACCACGTCGTGTAACAGGTACTTCAGCTAAGTATCAAAGAATGTTAACTACAGCAATTAAAAGAGCTAGACACATGGCACTTTTACCATACGTTGTAGACGAAAAATAAGAATAAGAAAATCTGACAGACTTAGGTCTGTCTTTTTTTTATCAGCTTTGTTATAATAACTGTGTAAGAAACAATGTAGTAATGAAAGGAGTTGTTTAAATGCAGTTAAATAAATTAGAAGAAACAAAAGTGCTAAGAGATCCGGTGCATAGTTATATACACATTAAATACAAAGTAATTTGGGATTGTTTGGATAGCAAGGAGTTTCAACGTTTACGTCGTATTCGCCAACTCGGTGGTGATTTTCAGGTATATCCAAGTGCAGAACATTCACGCTTTTCTCACTCTTTAGGTGTATACGAAATAGTTCGTCGTATGGTAACGGAGATTAAGTCATTAAGTGTGGAGCTAACCGAATATGAAAAAGTGTGTGTTATGTTAGCGGGGCTATTACATGATGTTGGGCATGGACCTTTTTCGCACGCTTTTGAACATGTGACAAAATATAATCATGAAGAATATACGGCGAAAATAATTTTAGAAAATACACAATTAAACAGTATATTGTGTAAAGTTCATAAAAAATTACCGCATGATATAGTATCAATTATTCAACATACTCATCCTAATGATATATTAAATCAAATTGTTTCAGGACAATTAGATGCAGATCGCATGGATTATCTTTTGAGAGATTCATACTTTTCAGCAACGAGTTACGGGCAGTTTGACCTTGAACGTGTGTTAAGAACGTTACGTGTTAGGAAAAATATTGACGGAAAAAAATATTTAGTGACTAAATATACGGGTATTCACAGTGTAGAAGATTATATTATGGCAAGGTATCAGATGTATTGGCAAGTATATTTTCATCCGGTAGCCCGCAGTTATGAAACGGTATTTATTCAGTTGTTTAAACGTTTAAAAGATTTATTCAAAGTAAATCCCGAATATTTTGCCGACCTTACCGTACTCGTACCATTTTTGACCGATAGAAAAACAAGTGTAGAAGATTATTTTAAACTGGATGAAAATGCGTTGTTTTACTGTTGTTCGTTAATACAAAATAAAGATGATATTATTGCGAGTGATTTGGCGTATCGTCTGCTAAATCGCAAACTTTTTGAATATGTTGACTATAGTGATGATAATTTAGCTCAAATAAAAAATATGTTAAAAGAAAAAGGCTTAGATGAAAATTATTATATTCGTATAGAAAACATAGCAACAAGTGTTTACACTCCATATACCGGAAGAAAGATTTTGATAGAAGATAGAAATGGGAATATTATTGCTTTAGAGCAAGCCAGTACGATTGTTGATTCTATAACAAAAGGTCAAACTAAAACAGAAGGAACGATATTTTTCCCGAAAGAATAAAATTTATGAAATATAACATATACTAAAAGCAATCTTCGTAACGAACAAATAATTGAATAATAATAAAAAAGATGAATTAACGAAAGAGAGTTCATCTTTTTTGTAGTTTTATATAAAAAATTAGTTTTTTGTTAAAGAGAAAATTAACCTAGATGATAAATTACAAAAATAATGACAAAATAAGTTTAACTTAAAGAAAAATAGCTGTATAATGAACACAGGAGGAAAGTAAGATGTTTTTTGATACATATTGTGAATTTATTGAGGCATTATATTATGTAAAATATTCAACGTTAGATGAAGAAGAAAAAATAAAAATATATAATAACATTTACCAAGAATACAGGGAATATAATCATTATAATAAAGATTTTGAACAAATATATAGTGATATTATAAACAATATTATTTGTGAAATTTCACAAGAAGAATATTTATATCTCAGCCGATATAACGGTCTTTTATTATCTATTAATCAACTTATATCTCTAAAAATAAAAATTCATTATTTAGATTATAGTTCATATATAAAAAGAGTTTTTTGTGTTGAACAAAAGGATAAAAAATATCACTGCTTACAGTGTGATAATAAGGTGCAAAGTAATTTTTTTACTTTTATTTATAACAAAAAAGAGGTTGTTTACTGCAAACGTTGTGTGAAATTTGGTAGAGCTGATAACAGAGTGCCGAAGTTTTATATAAATATCCCCTTAGAAAATATTAAAATAAAAAAACCTGACGTTGAACTTAGTTTTGAACAGAAGAAAGCATCATGTAGTCTGGTAGAAAATTTAAAACAAAACAAAAATACATTAGTATGGGCAGTATGTGGAGCGGGAAAAACCGAAATAGTCTATGAAACGGTATATAGAACCATTAACGAAAATAAAACTCTATGTTTTGCCGTTCCGAGAAAAGACGTGGTAAAAGAATTGGCAATTAGATTTAGACGAGATTTTAAAGAATTGGCAATTAATGTTTTACATGGTGATGAAAAAATATTAACCGGGTCAAAAATATACATAATGACAACTCATCAACTAATGAAATATTATAATTATTTCGATGTAGTTATTATTGACGAAGTTGATGCTTTTCCGTATTATGGTGATTCTTTATTAGAAGAAGGAGTACTTACCGGTTTAAAAGAAAATTCTTCCCTTATATTTTTATCTGCAACACCATCAAAAAAAATTAAAAGATTTGTAGATGAAATTATAAAAATACCGATAAGGTATCATAAACATTTATTACCGATACCCAAAGTCAAGATAGAAAAAAATAATGTATTTATTTTAGAAGAATTATCAAAAAATTTAAAGGATTTTATTTTAGAATCATTAAAAAATAAACGGAAAATTCTAATATTTGTGCCAGCTATTGCAATGTGTGAAAACTTAGTAAATTATATAAAGCTATTGTTAGAAGATGACAGTATTTTTATTAACAGTGTTCATAGTGAAGATAAAAAACGTTCTGAAAAAATAGCGGATTTTTATAGTAATAAGACTAATATTCTTGTAACGACTACGGTGCTTGAGCGTGGTGTTACCTTTGACTACTTAGACATAGCGGTTTTTGACGCAAGCCATAGTCATTTTACAAAAGAGGCGTTAATCCAAATATCAGGAAGAGTAGGCAGAAAAGAATATGATAATTCTGGGAAGATTATTTTTTTAACAGATAAAGTAACAAAAAATATAAACTCTGCGATTAAAGAAATAAAGTATATGAACGCACTAGCTAAACAGAAAAAGTTGAATATTAAAAAATAGGGAGAGTTATTATGAAATGTAGTTTTTGCGATAAGGAGATAAAAGAGAAACTCAGCTTTAAAAATATTTTTTCCAAAAAAGAAACTATAAAATTATGTGATAGATGTAGAGAAAATATCAGTATTAATAAAATCAGAATTGAAAATTATACTTTATATTATTTTTGTAATTATAAATTTATTAAAGAAATAATTTATAATATAAAATACTTTGGAGATATTTCTCAAGGAATAAAATTTAAAAAATTATTTAAAGAGTTTTTGAGATTATATAAATTTGATATTATTACAATCGTACCGTCAAATATAACGAGAGAAACTATTCGAGGTTACAATCATATTGAGTTAATTTGTGAACTTTGCGATGTAGAGTATAAAAAATTATTGACTTGCTCATATCGAGAAAAACAGGCGAAATTACATAAAAAAAGAATGGAAAATAATTTTAAACTCCTTGGAGATACGGTAGGGGAAAATAATAAAAAAATTTTAATAGTAGATGATGTTTTTACAAGTGGTAATACATTGAAAAATTGTGCGAAACAATTAGAAAATAAATTTAAAAATTGTGAAATTAGTTTTTTAACATTAGCATTTACCGAAGATAAAAAATAGATTTAAAACCTTAAAAATACTTTAATTTTATAATGCTAATTCTTAGTAAAAAGATATTGATAATGCTTTTATAAAATGGTATAATGAAAATATAAATAAAGGGGAAAACCTATAAAGCAGTTAGGTTGCTTTATGAAAGGAGTGCTTTAAAATGTTAAGATATCAAGTACGTGGAGAGAATTTGGAGATTACTCAACCGATTAGAGAGTATGTTGAAAACAAAGTTTCTAAATTAGAAAAATACTTTGCTGAAAGTTTAGAAGCAAACGTTTATGCTAATGCTAAAGTATATAAAAATAGTAAGAAAAAAATTGAAATTACCGTACCGCTTAAAGGTGTAACTTTACGTGCGGAAGAAGTTAATGAAGACTTGTATGCTGCCGTTGATTTGGCAGTTGACAAACTTGAACGTCAAATGAGAAAACATAAAACAAAAATTAATCGAAAAGGTCGTGAAAAAGGCTTTATCAATGAAAACTTATTGACAAGCGAATTAGTAGAAACGGAAGAATCAACATTAGATTTCGGCAAAGTAAAACAATTAACAGTAGAATTAATGACAAGAGAAGAAGCTGTAATTCAAATGGAACTTTTAGGACATGATTTCTTCGCATTCTTAGATGCAAAAACTAACGAAATTTCTATAGTTTACAAACGTCGTGATACAGGGTACGGTGTATTGGAAATTTCTAAGTAAATAATTAAATAAGAGTTTAAACACTGAGCAACTATCTTCCGCAGGTAGTTGCTTTTTTGAATATAAGATATAATAAATGTTATAATTTTTATTATTTCAAATGTTATTTCTTTTTATTTTTAAAACGATAAGTTAAAATAAAACTATAAAACATAATTAAAGGAGGAGAATTAGAATGACAAAAAAAGTAGCTTTATTCGTGGAAAATGGTAGTGAAGAATTAGAATTTATTGCACCGTTAGATATTATGCGACGTGCCGGATTAAATGTAGATCTTATATCTGCAAATAACGAAAATTATATAACCGGTTGTCACAATGTGAAAGTATTAGTCGATAAAAAACTTAAAGAAATAGAAAATATTTTAGACTATGATGCTATAGTTATCCCCGGTGGACTGCCCGGAAGCACCTTGCTTAGAGACAATAGAAAAATTATTGAATTTTATCAAACAATATATCAGAAAAATAAATTAGTAGCTGCCATTTGTGCAGCTCCAATAGTGTTAAGTAAAGCGGGGATACTGAAAGATAAAGAAGTAACATCATATCCGGGATTTAAAAAAGAAATAGAATGTAGATTATACAACAGTGCTAAAGCCGTTGTTGTGGACCGAAATGTTATTACGGCACAAGGGCCGGCAGTAGCTACGCTTTTCGGGTATGAAATAGTTAAATATTTATTAAATGAAAGAAGTTCAAATGACATAGCGAGTGAAATGTTAATGCCGATTTTAAAAAATAATCTATAGGAATAATTAAAACAGTTTAAAAGTAAAAAGAGCTAAGATTTGAGAAGTATAATTCTTAAAATCTTGGCTTTTTAAAATATTTTGCGATAATGTATATAATTTTAATTTATATTTTTTGATAAGTTAGTTATAAATACCGGTTTTTTGAATATTATTTTAAGCTACAATAAAAGACTATTAAATAATGTTAGTATAGGGAAAAGAGTAAGATAATTAAATAAAAATGGACAAAAAACTAGGATTTAATTTACAATAAAACTGCGGTATGTTATAATATATCGTGGAGTAGGTTATTAGTTTGCATTACTGATATGAGTGTGTTTATCTTGTCAGGTATGTTATAGTGTATGTAATATTTAAGGTGTAAATTAAATCCTACTTAAAAATACAAAGAAAGGAAGAAGTATTCATGAAAAAGAAAATTTTTATATGGATAACGACTGTACTTTTAATATGTAGTACAATATTGACTACAGTTATAAGTTCAAACACAAATATTGCTAGGGCAGAAGGTGGAAAACAGGGAGAGAATTTAACTACAAGTACAAAAGTACAAAAAAATGAAGTTAAAAAAGAAACTCAAGGCAAGAGCACCGAAGCTACAGAGAAAAAAGTTAGCGATAAAGCTGATAATACAGCAAAAACAAATGAAAAAGCTGACAATACTGTGGATTTAGGTGTTAATGCTAAAGGAACTACAAATATTGTATCAGAGAAAAGAGGTGAAACCGAAAATATTCCTGATAATATAATAAAATCTATAGCAAGAAATGCCGCAATGCATAATGATATAATTACAGAAATGTATATCACTGATAACGATGGGAAACCGATACCTAAAGATGGAGTTAAGATGTGGGAAACTTTTAAAGTAAACGCTAAGTTTGCTCTTAAAGATAATAAAGTTCATAAGGGTGATACTAGTACAATAAAATTACCTGACGAATTAGCTTTTAGTACCACAATAGATTTTGATGTAAATGATTCTGAAGGTAAACTAGTAGCTAAAGCTGTAATAGATTCTGCTACTAAAACAATTACTTTAACATATACGGATTATCCTGAAAAACACTCAGGTGTAAAAGGAGAGCTATTCTTCTACGCAAGGGTTGATGAAACTAAAGTTAAACAAGAAAAAGATATTAATCTTAAATTCACTATAAGTAATGATGTAACAATTTCTGCAGGGACATTACATTATAAAGGACCTAATAAAAAAGTTGATACTACAGTAGATAAAACCGGTGTACAAGACGCAAAAGATAAAAGTCTTTTCCACTATACCGTTGCTGTTAACAGAAGTGCTACAGATTTAAAAAATGTAGTTCTTAAAGATAGACTGGGTGACGATATTTACAAAGTTAATATACTAAAAGATACTATTAAAGTGTATGAAGTAGAATGGTTTTGGGATACAGATAAGGCATATTGGAATTATAAAAATCAAAAAGATGTTACTGCCACTTACAAGAGTAAGATAACTATGGATGCTGACCAAAAAGGATTTTCTCTTGAATTAGGGAACATCGGTAAAAAAGGTTACATGGTAACTTATGATATAAAAGCTGACTATACTCCTGCAGATGGAGAAGTATTTACAAATAAAGCAATATTAAAGCATAGTGGAACAGAAAACTATGAAATGAAATTTGATTTGAAATATTTGGCAGCCGGAGGTAAAGCGGAAGGATATGTGTACTCTATTAATCTACTTAAAAAAGATAAAAATGGAGGAAAAGCACTAAAAGGTGCTGAATTCCAAGTAACACGTGATACAACCGGACAAGTAATAGGGAAGTTTACGACAGATGATAACGGAAAAATATCAATTACAAAACTGTTAAAAGATAACTATACTATTAAAGAAACAAAAGCACCTGACGGTTATAAATTAGATCCGACAGAAATAAAAATCGGCCCAAATGATTTTGGTAGTGATAAATCAATAACTAAAGAAGTCCTTAACGAAAAAGATACAATAAAAATCTGTGGAACAAAAACATGGGACGATAACAACAACCAAGATGGCAAACGCCCAACAAAAATCAAAGTAAAATTACTGGCTGACGGAAAAGAAGTAGCTACAAAAGAAGTAACGGAAAAAGACGGTTGGAAATATAGCTTTGACAACTTGGACAAATACAACAAAGACGGAAAAGAAATTAAATACACAATAGATGAAGAAGTAGTAGAATTCTACGAAAAAGCAATAGATGGCTTTAATTTAACAAATAAACACGTTCCTGAAAAAACAAAAGTTGAAGGACTAAAAACATGGAACGACAACAATAACCAAGATGGAAAACGTCCAACAAAAATCAAAGTAAAACTACTAGCTGACGGAAAAGAAGTAGCTACAAAAGAAGTAACAGAAAAAGACAACTGGAAATACAGCTTTGACAATTTGGATAAATACAAAGACGGAAAAGAAATTAAGTATACAATAGACGAAGAAGTAGTGGAATTCTACGAAAAAGCAATAGACGGCTTTAATCTAACAAACNAAAAGAAGTAGCTACAAAAGAAGTAACAGAAAAAGACAACTGGAAATACAGCTTTGACAATTTGGATAAATACAAAGACGGAAAAGAAATTAAGTATACAATAGACGAAGAAGTAGTGGAATTCTACGAAAAAGCAATAGACGGCTTTAATCTAACAAACAAACACGTTCCTGAAAAAACAAAAGTTGAAGGACTAAAAACATGGAACGACAACAACAACCAAGACGGAAAACGTCCAACAAAAATCAAAGTAAAACTATTAGCTGACGGAAAAGAAGTAGCTTCAAAAGAAGTAACGGAAAAAGACAACTGGAAATACAGCTTTGATAATTTGGATAAATACAAAGACGGAAAAGAAGTTAAATACACAATAGATGAAGAAGTAGTGGAATTCTACGAAAAAGCAATAGACGGCTTTAATCTAACAAATAAACACGTTCCTGAAAAAACAAAAGTTGAAGGACTAAAAACATGGGACGATAATAACAACCAAGATGGAAAACGTCCAACAAAAATTAAAGTAAAATTATTGGCTGATGGAAAAGAAGTAGCTTCAAAAGAAGTAACGGAAAAAGACGGCTGGAAATACAGCTTTGATAATTTGGATAAATACAAAGACGGAAAAGAAGTTAAATACACAATAGATGAAGAAGTAGTAGAATTCTACGAAACAATAATACACAATTTTAATCTAATAAACAAACATGTACCTGAAAAAGTAAGTGTAGCAGGACTAAAAACATGGATTGACAACAATAACCAAAGTGGCAAACGTCCAACAAAAATCAAAGTAAAATTATTGGCTGATGGAAAAGAAGTAGCTTCAAAAGAAGTAACGGAAAAAGACGGTTGGAAATACAGCTTTGACAATTTGGATAAATACAAAGACGGAAAAGAAGTTAAGTATACAATAGATGAAGAAGACGTAGCAGGATATACAAAAGAAATAAACGGTTATAATTTAACAAACAAATTATTACCACCGCCACCAACACCGCCACTACCAAAAACAGGACTAACAGATAGCGGATTAGAAAACTTAGGAATAGGATTGTTGGCAGCTGCGTTATTAATAGTAGGTAGAAAAAAATATCTGCGATAATTAATAGCTTTGTATTAAAGTTAATAGAATAAATTATACAATAAAATTTAGTATGTAAATTTCTAAATGTATAAAATAGTATGGAGGATAAGAAAATTATCCTCCATATTTATGTTGTAACGGTTGAAAGGTATAAAGAATTGAGCTTATTTTATATTTTTACTCAACTTTAAAGAAGTTATTTTCTAATAAAAACCGAATATAACAAATAAATAAGGATTATTTAAGAAATATTTTAACTTTTTCTAAGAAGTATTTAATTTTAATTTTGTATACTTTAATCATAAAGAAAAAATAAGGAGAATATTTTATGCAAAATAATCGTATGAGTTTAAATAATGAAAAACGTAATAAATGGTCAATTAGACGTCTTAGTGGAGTAGGAGTTGCTTCAGTAATTGTAGCAAGTAGTATGATAGGAGGTGCTGCCCAAGTAAATGCCGCTGAATTAAAAACCAACAAACTTACGGAAGTAAAAGAAAGTAGAGATATTTTACAACCTAAAAATATAGATGAAATTAATAAGAAATTAGAGATGACAGGTAAAAGTATAAAAAAATCGGATATGATGACCGAAAATTCTAAGGTGGAAAAGAAAGTCGCTGATAATAAAGCTGAACCAAAATCTCAAGATAAAAATATGAAACATAAACATGAAATGACAAAACCGGAAGATGTAAAAAAATCAGTATCGGAAAATATTAAAGATAAAATAGATGTACCGGCAAGTTATTTAGAAAATGCAAAATATCCCGGACCGTTTACAGCAGGGGTAAACCAAGTAATACCATATGAAGCCTTTGGAGGAGATGGAATGTTAACAAGACTGTTACTAAAATCATCTGACAAAGCACCGTGGTCTGATAACGGAACAGCGAAGCACCCCGGACTGTTACCATTGGATAAATTAACAAATGGTCATTACTTCTACAATGTAGAACTGGACGGAAAAGCAAAAGGTAAATCGGATAAAGCATTGCTTGAGCAACTAAAAGCAAACGGAACACAAAGTTACTCGGCAACGGTAAAAGTATACGGTTCAAAAAACGGCAAACCTGATTTAAGTAACGTTATAGCAACCAAAAAGGTAACGATTAACTTAAAAGGAATGATGAAACACGAAATGACAAAACCGGAAGATGTAAAAAAATCAGTATCGGAAAATATTAAAGATAAAATAGATGTACCGGCAAGTTATTTAGAAAATGCAAAATATCCCGGACCGTTTACAGCAGGGGTAAACCAAGTAATACCATATGAAGCCTTTGGAGGAGATGGAATGTTAACAAGACTGTTACTAAAATCATCTGACAAAGCACTGTGGTCTGATAACGGAACAGCGAAGCACCCCGGACTGTTACCATTGGATAAATTAACAAATGGTCATTACTTCTACAATGTAGAACTGGACGGAAAAGCAAAAGGTAAATCGGATAAAGCATTGCTTGAGCAACTAAAAGCAAACGGAACACAAAGTTACTCGGCAACGGTAAAAGTATACGGTTCAAAAAACGGTAAACCTGATTTAAGTAACGTTATAGCAACTAAAAAGGTAACGATTAATCTTAAAGGAAAACATAACCACAAAGATCATAATCATAACGGGCATAATCCAACAGATCCTATGAATAAAGGACATATGGGTATGGGTGGACATCATGGGCATCATATGCATTCATCAAATACCAACCAAAACGGTTCGCAGTTAACCAATAGTACAACTAATCAAGGAACTTTATCAAACGGTAAAACAAGATTGCCTAATACAGGTCAATCTGAAACGAATTTGACATTGGCAGGAATTATTGGACTTATCTTTGCGAGTATTCTTGGGTTCTTTGCGATAAAAAGAAAAAACAGATAATAAAAGTAGGGGCATAAGTATATATTAAGAGGCTTTGCTTGAATATAAGAATAAGATAGTGCTATACTCTTACTGTATAGCACTATTTTTTAAGAGAGGATAAATATGAAAAATAAAATTTTGTTGGTAGATGATGAAATAGAAATAACGGAAATAAATAAAAGGTATTTAGAACAAGCGGGATATGATGTAGTAACGGCTCATGACGGGATAGAAGCACTTACAATATTTAAGAAAATGAAGATAGATTTAATAATTACGGATATTATGATGCCGAATATGGACGGATATGACTTTATAAGTGAGATTCAATACATAAATTCTGAACAAGCATTTCTATTTATTACGGCAAAAACAGCAGAGCCTGACAAAATTTATGCGCTTAGTATGGGAGCTGATGATTTTATAACTAAGCCGTTCAGCCCGAGAGAGCTTGTGCTTAGAGTGAGAAATATTTTGCGTCGAATAAAAAAAGTTGGGGTAGCATCAGAATCAATTACTTTAGGTGATCTTCAAATAAATCATGCCAGCAGATTGGTAATTGTTGGAGAAAAAGAGTTGGATTTAACCGTAAAATCTTTTGAATTATTATGGCTTTTAGCAAGCAATCCGGAACGTGTTTTTTCTAAAACGGAGTTATATGAAAGAATATGGCAAGAAGATTATGTAGATGATACTAATACTTTAAATGTACATATCCATGCACTTCGTCAAGATTTATCTAAATACAGTACAGAAAAAACTCCAACCATTAAAACGGTTTGGGGATTAGGATATAAAATTGAAAAAGCTGTATAGAGCGATTGTAACTTTAAGTATAATAATTTTAAAGAAAGGAGATAATAATGAAACTAAAAAATTATATTTTAATTGGATATTTGATTTCAACGTTAATAACCATTATAGCGGTTATTTGGGCGGTAAATAAAATGTTAATTGATACAAAAGGTACATATTTTATTATTTTAACAACTATTGTAGCGAGTGTTATAGGAGCCGTAGTCAGTTTGTTTTTATTATCTCGTGTATTCAGCTCTTTAGCGAGTCTAAAAAAACAAGTTAACTACGTCTCTGAAAAAAAATTTGATTTTGTTACAGATGTGAAAAATCCAATAGAATTTGCTGAATTGGCTAAGGCATTCAATGAAATGTCAAAAAATCTGGAGGAAACTTTTGAATCTTTAGCTGAGAGTGAAAAAGAAAAAAGTATTATGATTGCTCAACTATCGCATGATATAAAGACCCCTATAACGTCAATTCAGGCAACAGTCGAGGGTATGTTGGACGGCGTAATTGATAAAAAAGAGTATCCACATTATTTTAAAACTATAGGACGACAAACCGAGCGACTTAATAAACTTGTAGAAGAGTTAAATTATTTAACACTTAATACTTTTGATAAAGAGAATGATTTTACCGGTAAAGATATTATTTTCTTGGATAAGTTATTAATTGATTGTATGTCAGAATTTAGACTGTTGATAGAAAAAGAAAAAAGGGATATTTACATTAAAGTTATTCCGGAATCAGCTAAGATAGTTAGCAGTTATGACAAATTATTACGTATTATAGTAAATCTTATAAATAATGCTTTTAAATATTCAAAAAAAGGAACGAAAGTCGAAGTTATTGCAGAAGTAAAAAATAATAAATTGCAAATTTCAGTTATAGATGAAGGACAAGGTATTTCACCGGAAGAATTGGATAGTATCTTCAAACGATTTTACAGGGTAGAAACCTCTCGTAATTTAGAAACCGGCGGCTATGGATTAGGGCTTTCTATCGCAAAGCAACTTGCTCATCAGCTTAATGGTGATATATTGGTAAAAAGTGAGTATGGAAGGGGAAGTACATTTTCTTTAATCTTAAATGATATAGAAAAAGATAACTCGTAAGAAATGTATAATAAAATATTTTTACTGATAATTTTAAAAGGGGATTTTACCCTTTTTTTCTTTGTAGCATTCCTATCAGCTGATATATTTTAAATTTTATGTTATAATTCAAAAGGTTAATAATTTTGTTGGGAGATGATTAAAACAAAAATTTTACTTTCTTTAATTATGATTGTTTTTATTTTGGCAGTTGTATTTTATTTATCAAGGAAATTCGAGCTAAATAAAAATCAAATGATAATTTTTTGGATTTTGGTTCTTTTTTGGTCTGCAATCAGCATAATAAGGGCATATCGAAAACTGTATGCGATAACCCCTGTTGAGCATGGCGGACTTTCGTTAAGTCCGGTACTTGCGGCTCAAATAGCGGCGGGCTATGGGCTTACGAGTTTAATAGTAAGATTACCGATGTTTTTGGCGAGTGATATTTTCAGAAGAAGAAAAATATTTGTTCAAATTTCATTGTTTTTACTTATTATTACTTCATTTTTAGTAGCATTTAACGGAAATTATATTACGTTGTATCTATCCTCATTATCTCTTGGGCTTAGTGCAACGATGTTGGCGTTATTTAATGTTATTTTTTCGGAAACTTTTTCCGGAGATAAGGTGGCTGTTTCGGTGTCCATTCTTTCAGCAGCACCATTGTTGGCAGAGTTTGTGGCAGCACCAATTCAATATGTTATGACTATGAATACATATAAACATTTCAACTATATGTGGATAGTGTCCGGAAGTATTGCTGTTGCAACATTTATTTTAACATTTATGATGAAAGATTATGCATCTAAAGACAGTAATTTTTCTTTTAATAAGGTTAGAACAGTTTTGAAACATAAAAGTTTTATTTATGTTTGTTTATTAGCGTTGTTGTTATCATTTATAAAATTTTCTACTAGCGGTGCTAATATGGTAGCTTATGGAAAAACTGAATTAAATATGTCTCCGCTTATGCTTGCTTATATAGATGCAGTATTTGCAGTTCCGCAATTAATAGCGGGTATTTTAGTAGGAGTTTACTTTACAAGAAAAATTGGTATTCAAAAAACATTGTTGGTTTGTTTTAGCAGTGCTTTAATATTTTACATTATAGCACTTTATGTGAGCAATCCCTACATTATCTTTGTAAGCTATATCTTTAACGGGTTAGCGTATGGAGGGTCGTATAATGTTTTAATTTCCCTTGCCATGCAGTATTTTGATAGAGAATATAGAAATATCAGTATGGGTATTTATCAAGCATTTTTTGCACTTGGTATTTATTATGGTGACTATGTTTATGTTTGGATAGCTAAACATATTAAAAATGGACTTTTAGGATTTAGTCAAGGGAAATCAATATTCTTAATTGTTATTTGTATAACACTTCTAAGTATGCTTATGGTTAAGCTAAGGGTAAGAGACAACTAAGTTATAAAAAAACACAAAAGACTTTATTTACTGAAAATCTTTTGTGTTTTTGTTATTATTCGAGAAGATCAGCTCTTATCCAGCCATTTTTCCCGTTGTAGGTTACATATGCCCATTTTTCACCGTTTGAATTTTTTTCAATATAGTGTTGAGATATACGTTGACCAACTTTTATAGTTGCTAAAATTGAACTTGAGTCATTAGCAGAACTTCTAAGATTTACTCCTTCAGTCGGTTTGACATAAACTGTTCGTTCTTCAGAAGGGGTTGAATTATTTGAAGAATTTGACGATTTATCTTTGACAATAATGGTTTCTTTTTCCTTCGTTTTTTCGTTTAAACCGTTAACGGTGAATTGACGTTTAAATTCTCCGGTAGTTTTTAAATTTAATTTTTTTGCGGTATTTTTGTTAAGGGTAATAGTTACTTCCACTTTATCGCCATTTTTAAGCCCGTCTTTTTTATCAAAACTAACATCGGGGTTAGCAAGGAAGTTTGATATTTCTGATGTTGTATTATTTATATCGGGAACTTTTTTTATATCAACTTCAGGTTTTCCGTCGCCTTCAGTACCATAAGTTACAAAGTTGACTTCATATTTAGATAAATCAATAACAGCTTCTTTTTTTATAAATTTAGTATAACCAAAGTATAATCCGACAACAAGAACTGCGAAAGTAACTATACTCGTTAAAATAATTGGAACAATACTTTTTTTCTTCTTGTTACTATAACCGTCGGATGGGGTAAATTGTTGATTGTTATATTGGTCATTGTTATGAGTTTTATTTATAGGCGGTATGAAGTTTGGGTGATCGTTATGGTTTGTGTTACCGGAATGATTTTTCGTATTGTAGGTAACGGGATTCTCGTATCCGCTACTATTTTGTTCAACATAGTTTTCTTGTGTTCCAAAATCGTTATAATAGTTATTGCTATAAGGGAAAAAATTTCCTTGTTGATCGTAATAACCGCTTTGTGTATGAAAATTCCCCTGATTGTCATAATAACCGTTCAGTTCAATATAATTACCGTTTTCATCATAATAACCATTTTGATTAAATTGGTGTTCATTATTTTCATTATAATTTTGAGGGTTAAAACTATTGTTTTTTTCGTTATTCATATAATTCTCCTTTTACTCTAAATAATCTCCACCCAAGGCGTTTAAATATTCTTCGAGTGAAATATTTTTTTCATAAATTGTTTTGGCAATATTTTCTCCGACATAACGGATATGCCAACTTTCAGCCATGTAGCCGGTTTTATTAACAAATTCGGGTTTATATCTTATAATAAAGCCGTAGTAGTGAGCGTTATCAGCAAGCCAACGTGCAGCTTGTACGCTACTGTCACTGGTGCCGCTGGAACCTAGCAGTTGACCGTCATTATCGATTAAATCGAAAGCTAAACCTGTTTGATGTTCGCTATAACCCGGACGTGCGGAAAAAGTATCGGCTTCTTTTTTACCATGCTCATTAATGTAGTTGTTATAAAGTTCGGTTTGAGTTTGATAACTTCTAAAGCCGGAAACTTGATTTGAAACATTAAGGTTACGTTTTTGTGCATCTTTAATAAGTTTATTAACATTTTGCCTAGCCGTAGCATCTTCTCCCGGATTATAATTTTTAGGAAGTGGATGCTTCTTATTTGCCAGTAATATTCCGTTGATGACAGTTGGTTTATTAATATTATCCGGAGTTTTTCCACGAAGACTGTCTAAAGCTTCTACTGGATTATTGGTATCCGACTCTTTATTTTTTTCATCTTGAGAAGAATTTTCTTTCTTAGTTACAGTTTGAGAGTTTTCATTCGTGGTGTTTGAATTATTGTTAACTGATAAATAATAATAACCTCCAAGTGCGAAAATAAGGACAACTAAGACTGTGGTAGTTATTGTAATAATATATTTTTTCATAATATTCCTCCTTTTTAAATTATTTTCTTCTCTACACACATAATAATAGTTTGAATAATAATCTTTGTCAATTATTTTAATAAAAAATTATAAAAATTAATAAAAAAAATTTAAAGGGAGAGCTGTGAAATAAAAATAATATTTTTCTTTAAAAAATAGTTCTAATTTGGTATAATAATAAGGATAATGTTGATTTAAAATATTGAAAATTATTAATTTTTGAATAAAAACAAATTTGAGATTAACTTATTTTTTATTCTGTATAAAAAATTAGTTTTAATTAAAGAATAAAGGAGTGTTAAATTGAAAGATAACATTTCACAAATGATAAAAGAAGAATTGGAAAAATTACTTGCAAATAAATTTTTCTTTAAAGAACCAAGTAATAAAAAAGTAATAGCTTATAGTATAAGTTTTATTCTATTAGCATTATTAGGGGCGTTGCTTAGGGTAGAAATAATAGCCGCATTTTTATCGGTATTCCCTTTAACTTATGTATTAGGAGCTAAAGGCGAAAAATTATATTTACCGCTTTCAACAATAGGAATTGTTATAGTTTTGGTTCTTTCACCGTCAGGGTTTGCTCTTTGGTTTACATTACATATTTTTATAGCTTATATTATTTATAAATTAATTTGCGATAGACATTCTAAAGTTATTTTGCTTTTAACTATGACAGCATTTTTGTTTTTGGGGCTGGCAATTTATGTAGCGTTACTTATTAAGCAAGGTGCATTAAATATTAATTTTGAACAAATATCTAAAATAGTAAATGATAATGTTAATACCATGATAATGGCAAATAAAGAGATTGATAAAAATTTACTTCTTGCAAATTTTGAATCATTTAAGAAAACTTTCCCGGTAACGATATTTGTAGCGTTATTTGTTTATAGTTTAGGACTTGGACAGTATACCTTAACTATGTTATCAAAAGAGTATGTAATTATACCGACGTTTCCTAAATTTAGCAGAATTATGTTAAGCACTAAAATAGGATATTTTTATGTTGTGTTAACCTTGATTAGTCTATTTTTAGAAATGCAAAATACAAATAATTATGACTTCTGGACGATTGTTACACAAAATGTTGTCGGGGTATTAGCGTTGGCATTTACGCTTAACGGGCTGTTTACCGTCTTTTTCTTTGTGGAGCAGAATAGAGGTGTAAAGGCGGTTAAACCGTTGTTGGTGATAATGATGATTTTTCTAAGTCCGATATTTGAACTTATCGGTTTTGTTGACAGTTTATTTAAGTTAAGAGAAAAATTTATGACATTGCGGAAAGGAAGATAAGTATATGAGTGAAAAAAGAAAATACGAAGTACTTATTTTAATAATATTTATCTTAGGTGCGGTATTTATTTCGATATTCAGTATAGAAAGTTTAATCGTCTATCTTATAGTAGGTCTATTGTTGCTTATTCCTTTTTATTACCACGGACAAAAACAAGAAGAACAGACAACAAGGTATATCAATAAGTTGACTAACAGGATTAAAGATTCGACTGAGAAAGGAATAAATAAATTCCCTATTGGAATTATTGTTATTGATGAAGAAAAAAATATAGAGTGGGCGAATAATTTTATTTATAAAAATATAAAAGTTGATGAAATCCATGGTGTGAATATTTTAGAACTTATGCCGGAATTAGCCAATCTTTTTGAGGTGGAAACACCTGTGGACAACCAGTTTGAAATTTTTGGGAAACATTATAAAGTTAATTACCAAAAAGATAGCGGCTATATTTATTTCTTTGATATAACCGAGGCAAAAGTTGTAATGCAACGTTTTAGGGATACACGTCCTATTATTTTAAATTTAAGTCTTGATAATTATGAAGATGTTTATGATTCTTTAGATGATGAAGTAGCTAGCAGGTTAGATGCAAATATTGTCATAACTCTTACAGAGTGGGCGAAGAAAAACAGTATTTATCTCAAAAGAATAGACGAGGACAGATTTATTGGACTTCTTAATGTTAAAGATTTAAAAAAAATAGAAAAAGATAAGTTTCAAATTTTAGATTCAATTAGAAACTTAAAAGAAGATTTTGATGCACCGGTCACACTAAGTATCGGTGTTGGAGTAGGAACAGATTTTTTACCGGAGCTTGGGGAATTGGCGAAAAGTTCATTAGATTTGGCTTTAGGGCGTGGCGGAGATCAAGTAGCTATAAAGGATGTTGACGGAACAATTAGATTTTATGGCGGAAAAACAAACCCTCAAGAAAAAAGAACGAGAATTAAGGCACGTGTGGTATCCAATGCTTTGGCAGATATTGTTAATGATAGTGATAAAATTATTGTTATGGGACATAAGCGTCCTGATTTTGATGCTATAGGTGGTTGTATCGGTATTTATACTTTTTCGAAAATAGTCGGTAAAGAGTGTTATATCGTTTTAAATGAGAGCGATATGGATGAAACAATTAAGAAAATTATGGCTGAAATTCACTCGACGGATGAGAATCTTGCGAGAGTATTTGTAACAAGTGATGAGGCATGGGAACTTATGACACCGCAAACTACTCTTCTTATAGTTGATACGTCAGATGCCTCTCGTGTTATTGATGTCGGTATTTTACAAAAAGCAACTAAAAAAGTAATAATAGATCATCATAGACGAGGAGAAGATATTATTACTAATCCGCTGCTAACCTATATAGAGCCATATGCGTCGTCAGCATCGGAATTAATAGCAGAATTAATAGAATATCAAACGAAGATAGAAAAAATAACACCGCTGGCTGCTACAATAATGCTTGGCGGAATAGTTGTTGATACTCAAAACTTTTCTATAAGAACAGGGTCAAGAACTTTTTCTGCCGCAGGGTATCTTCGCAGTAATGGAGCAGATCCTACTAAAGTAAAAACAATATTAAAAGAACCTATTGAAAACTTTATGAATAGGGTAGAAATTATTAATAATTCCATTCAAAAAACGTCAGAGATAGTTATAGCATTAGCACCAAATGATAAAAAATATACTAATGTAATGCTTGCTCAAAGTGCTGATTTACTTCTTAGCCTTAAGGGGATAGAGTGCAGTTTTGCTGTCGGATATTTAGATGAAAATAAAGTCGGGGTATCGGCACGTTCATTAGGAAATATGAATGTTCAGTTGGTAATGGAAGAGCTTGGTGGTGGAGGACATCTTGCCAATGCGGCAACTCAAATTGAGGAGACGACAATTGAAGAAGTTCTGGAGAGATTGAATAAAGCGATAGATGAAATTTTATTAGCATAAAAAGGAGATATGGGACATGAAAGTAATTTTTGTAGAAGACGTAAAAGGTAAAGGTAAAAAAGGAGAAGTAAAAGAAATAGCAGATGGTTATGCGAAATTTCTTTTAAATAATAAGAAGGTAGTTATCGCTAATAATGCGAATATGGCAACTCTAAAAGGTCAACAAAAACGTGTCGAAAAAGATAAACAAGAGGAATTGGTTCAAGCTAATTTATTAGCTAAACAATTGGAAGATATTGAGGTAAAAATTAGTGTAAAAGCGGGAGAAGGGGGACGTTTATTCGGTTCTGTTTCTTCTAAGCAGATTGTTGAAGAGTTAAAAAAACAACATAACCTTAAAGTAGATAAGAAAAAAATTGACCTACCTCAAGGAATTCAGTCATTAGGGTACACTAATGTAAAAATAAAAATTCACAATGAAGTGCAAGGTGTGATTAAAGTACATGTGGTAGAACAAGCGTAAAAATGAGGTGGTAATATGAAGTATCATATTGATTCGGTCATTTTGGCAGAACAGTCGCTTTTAGGGGCTTTAATGAGAGATCCGGAAAAGTTGGTTGAGGTAAAGGCTGCTGTTGAAGTTGAAGATTTTTATGATGAAAGAAATAAAGACGTTTATAGTGCGATTTTGAGATTAGATGAAGCGGAAATTACACCCGATACTACTACGATATTTGAAGAAATAAACGACAGCGGGGCATTTCGAACATCAAATGCTTCATTATACATAGTGGAATTATATGATGTAACACCAAGTACACGTAATATTATGCACTATGCAACTTTGGTAAAACGCTATTCAATTTATCGTGAAATACGTGGAGCTCTTCTTAGCAGTACGGAGGAGATGAATGCGGGGAATGCTGATATTGATTCGTTGACAGCGACACTTTTCGATCAAGTTGAACGAGCTATGGAGCGTGCCAAACAATCACACTTTAAAAACATGAAAGATGTTACCGATGAAGTTTTTAAAGAAATATTGGCTAGAATGTCAGGTGAAGGGCAAAACGTTGCAATGCCAACCGGATTCAGTTCTTTGGATCAGTTGGTAGGACTGGGGAAAGGAGATTTGTTTATTTTAGCGGCAAGACCCTCAATGGGTAAAACAGCTTTTGCTTTGAATATCGCTTTAAATATTGCGGGTAAAAATCATAAGACTGAAGATGAGAAAAAAACGGTAGCACTTTTTTCTCTGGAGATGGGAGCGGATCAGCTGGTATCTCGTATGATTTGCAGTGAAGGAATGTTGGATTCTGAAAAAATTAAAAAAGGAACACTTGATAATGATGATTTATTTAAGTTAGAAACTGCGGTTCATTTTTTAAATCAGAAAAATATTTTCATTGAAGACAGTGCATTTATTAAGGTTAATGAAGTTAAAGCAAAATGTAAATTGTTAAAAAGTGAGCATGGATTGGATTTGGTCGTTATTGATTATCTTCAACTTCTACAAGGAAGCAAAAGAACGGATAATCGTCAGCAGGAAGTATCAGAAATATCACGAAGTTTAAAACAAATGGCAAGGGAATTGGACTGCCCTGTCATTGCACTTTCTCAACTTTCACGTGGTGTGGAATCACGTCAGGATAAACGCCCGATGATGAGTGATTTAAGGGAGTCGGGAAGTATTGAGCAAGATGCTGATATAGTATCATTTTTATATCGTGGAGATTATTACCGCAATGCTGATACAGATGAAAGTGAAATACAAGAACAAAACGATGTATCAACTGTTGAGGTAATTGTTGCAAAAAATAGAAATGGGCAAACCGGAACTGCCGAACTTGCTTTTATGAAACGATATAATAAATTTGTTTCAAAAAGTTATGGAGAATAAAAGGTAAGTAGGGAAAGAGCTTAAAATTTATATTGTTCTCACTTTAAAAATAAAAGTAAAGGGGAAAAGTAGTGAATAAAAAAAATAAAAGAATAATTTCGCTTGTTGTGGTAGTGGTATTAATATTTTTATCATTAGCAAAAGGAACGCTATCACAACAGAACGGTAATACAAAAAAAGAAGAAACAATCAGTGAGTATTTATGGTCATTTTTGGCAAATCAATCGACAACAAAATTAACATTAAAATCTGGAGATGATAACCAAATAATCCAAAAAATCTCTATTGAGGGAGAAATAACTTCGGAGATGACAAATGAATATTCAAAAAGTTCAGTTTTGAACCAGATAAAAACTGCAAAAAATAATTCAGATGTTAAAGCCATATTGTTATCTGTAAATACCCCAGGTGGTGGAGTATATGAAACTGCAGAATTATATAAAGCATTAAAAGAAAGTGGCAAAGATGTTTATGTTGTTATGAAAAAACAAGCAACCTCAGGTGGATATTATGTATCTATGGCAGCAAAAAAAATATTTGCCAATAATGAAACGACAACAGGTTCTATCGGAGTTATTATGAGTTATATCTCAGCTCAAAAGTACCTTAATGATAAAGGTATTAAACAAGAAACTATTCGCTCAGGAGAACAAAAAGCAATCGGCGGTGTTGCTGAAGATTTACCGGAATCAACAAGAAAAATTTTGCAAGAGCAAAATAAAGAATCATTTGATCGCTTTGTAAAAGTTATAGCCGAGGGAAGAAATATGAGTGAAGATGATGTTAGAAAATTAGCAGACGGCAGAACTTATAGCGGAACCCAAGCGGTAACGAATAAATTGGTTGATAAAATTGGTACGGAAGATGACATGATTAATTACATCAAAGAGGAGAAAAAGTTATCAAATCCAAGCGTTATTGAAATTCGCAGCGAACGTGCTTCAAGTAATTTTTTAACACGTTTTATTAGAGCAACTACACGTGCTTTTGTTTCAGAGTTAAATAGCGAAAGCTCAACAAGAATAGAAAAAAATTATCTAGGTTAGGTGATAACATGGAAAATAAACAACAAAACTTGGATAGAGAAAATTTCATAACTGAAAATGATAAAGAAGAGCTAAAAACGGAAAATATGACGGAAGAAACCAAAATAACAAAAGAAAATATAGAAGATTTTATCTTGCCGACAACATTAGAAGATTATAGAGAAATATCAAAACATTTTTATGCAGGTTTTTGGATAAGATTAATCGCTTATATAATTGATATAGCTGTTACTTATGCAATAACAGGACTTTTCAATACATTAACTTTCAATAAGTTAAATATCACGATGAACATACCGTTACTTGGAGAAAGTTCGCTAACTTATATCTTTGTTATGCTTTTCTATTTTGTGATTATGACTTATTCAATAAATCAAACACTTGGAAAAATAATAATGGGATTAAAAGTAGCGGCAATTTCTCCAAAAAAATTAACATTAATTGATGTTTTATACAGAGAAATTGTTGGAAGATTACTAAATATGGCATTGTTCAGTTTACCTTATTTAGTAGTTGCTTTTAATAGTAAAAAAATGGGTTTGCATGATTATATTGCAGATACTGTTGTAATAAAAGAAGATTTTATGAAATTAAGAACTCATATGAATAAAAAAATAGAACAGTTGAATATTAGATAAAAATGATTGCCTTAAAATTAAAAAGGGTATATTTAATTTATATGAGGTAGTTTATTTGTAAAAATTCGCTTTGTAAGATCTTTTATATCTAGTAGACCTTGCAGGGTGACTTATTAAAATCTCATTTTTAGAAATCATGATTTTTTAAGTCCCCTTTTTTTAGGGCAAATAATAGTGAGGTGGTAGTTAGTGAAGGAAAAGACTAGAAAAAAATTTATTTCTGAACGTGATAATCTTGCCGAAAGTTATAGAAAATTGGCAAGTGAAAAAATATTTAAACAAATAGAGAAATTAAAAGAATTTAAAAACTTAAATAAAATATTTATCTATGTTTCTTTTGGAAGTGAAGTTGCAACTGAACAATTTATAAAGAAATATCTTAATGAAAAAAAAATATTTGTGCCAAAAATTTCAGGCGAAGAAATGCTGATTATCCCCTTACATAAATGGGAGGAACTTAGAAAAAAAGGGGCATTCGGTATATTAGAACCGACTAATACGGATAATTATATGGGAGAAATGGATATTGCTATTGTTCCTAGTGTTGTATATGATAAAAAAGGTTATCGTATAGGGTATGGAAAAGGTTATTATGATAAATATCTATCGAAAACAGCACCTAAACTTATGATTGGTGTTTCTTATGAAAAAATATTACAGGAAAATCTTCCGATAGAATCTCATGATATTGCGGTTGATTTTGTTATTACTGAAAAAAAGGTTAGGGTAATAAATGAAAATTACTACAAGCGTTAGAACTAATGACAAATTAATAGAAAGAGCAAAAGAAATTGCGCATCAAAAAAAGTTTGATTACATTGAAAGAAAAAAACAAACTGTAAAGGATATTTTAAGAAAATATAAGGAAGTAGTTGTCGTTTATAAGGATAAATTAGTATATTATAATGAAGAAAATGAATTCTTTTTCCATCCGGATACGGCTTTTCTTAGAATTAAAAATAACGACAATGAACCGTTAATTGAAATAATCAATGCAGAAAATCAGAGAGTACTTGATGCGACAATGGGATTAGCAAGTGATAGTATTGTAATCAGCTATTATGGTCATAAAGTAGTGGCTGTTGAAAAAAGTGAAATTATCCATTTAATTGTAAGTAAAGGTTTAAAAAATTATATTTCTGATAATAAAATGTTAATAAAAGCATTAAGGAATATTGAAACAATTTTGTCCGATAACCTTGAATATTTAAAGAATTGTACTGATAATAGTTTTGATGTGGTTTATTTTGACCCGATGTTTATAAATTCAATTATGGAATCCAATAATCTACAAGGGATAGAAAAAATAGCAAGTAGGGATAGTTTGAGTGAAGAGTTGCTAGTAGAAGCGAAAAGGGTAGCAAGTAAAAAAATTGTGGTAAAAGCACATTTTCGTGATGATATTTTTGAAAAATTCGGTTTTAAAAGAATTGTGAGAAAAAATTCGAAATTTCACTATGGAGTTATAGAATTAGATAAGTAAATTTCTAAAATACAAATAAAAATAGGAGCGACTTAAAAATCGTGAGTTCATTAGAAACAAACTTTGTTTAGTCGCACCCTCTATATATTTTAAAACAAAATTATATTGATAACACTTATGATTTTATCAATATAATTTTGTTTTCGTTTTTCATCGCTTTTGTAGTAAGATACCCGTCAAAACTGGTTATATTTTTGAAATCTTTATATAAATTATTTTCTTCAGATTTAGCTTTTACAATTTGCTTGAATGCCTTGTAATGTTTTTTATACTCATTAAGTTCGACACCTTTTGTGTAACAAAGTTCAACAATATCAAGAAATTGAATTATAATACCGACTTCTTTCGGGGTATATAATGAGTAATTTATCGGATAATTAAATTCCATAGATACCTCTATTATTCAAAAGTATAACCAACTCCACGAACAGTACGTAAGTTTTTGTCAAAACCAATCTTACGAAGTTCTTTTCTAAGTCCGGAGATATAAACCTCAATAGCGTTAATAGTGGTTTCAGAATCAACTCCCCAAACACGATCAAAAATTTCTTCCTTTTCTAAAACAATATTATTATTAATAACAAAGAAAGAAAGAAGTTCAAGATATTTGCCTTTAATTGTATTTAAAGTAATTTCTTCTGTTTTAACAAGTTCATTTTTTAAATCAAGTGTAAGATTTTTATACGTGATTTTATTTTCTGCTTGGAGATTACTTCCACGTTGCAGAAGGTTAGCCATGGTAGAATTTATTAAAGAAGCTTCACAGTAGCGAGGTAGATATTCTGTAATTCTATGTTTCATCACTCTGGATTTTTCATCTGTAGATTCTGTAACGGAAAGAATAATAGTAGGAATTCTTTCTTCTTTCGTTTCTCTTGAGTAATCTAATATATCAATACCACCTTTTCCGGGTAAAATACTATCAGCAATAATAAAATCGTAAGAATTATTGTCGATTAGAGTGATAGCATCAATTCCGTTATAACATACATCAGCATCAAATTTTTCTGAAATAGCAGTCTTTAATCGTGCTGCTAAAAATTTATCATCTTCTATAATAAGTGCTTTAAGCATTAGAACTCCTCCTTTTTTATTTTTATACTCCTAGATAACTATTTTATAACTTTTGGCTGAAAAATACAACTAAAAAATGAAATATTTTTAACTTTCTTTACGGAAACAAAAGCGAAAAATTAAAATAGCCAGACTAATACCGATAAAAACTCCTAAGCTATCGATAAAAACGTCTTTTATATTTCCATCTCTATCAGCAATAAAAATTTGATGAAATTCATCGCTTATAGCATAAAGAACTGAGAAAGAAAAGCCTGTAAAAGCTATTTTTGAAATATTTATTTTATTTAGATTTTTTGAAAATATGTTGGTAAAATAATTAAATGCTGAAAAACCTAAAATAAAATATTCGCTAAAATGTCCAAGTTTTCTAATAAAGAAGTTATCGGAAATTTTTGAAGATTCATAACCCGCTTGGTGCGAAAATAAAAATATAATAATACAGATTATAATTAAAAAACTTAGAGAAAGGTATTTTTTGTATAAAAATTTAATAAAAATTTCCCCTTTATAATATTATAGTTATCTTTATATCTTTAATAATAACATATTTATAGAAAAAATGATATTAAAATGAGGTGAAAATTTTAAAAAAATAAGAATTGTATAATTTGATATAAAATTTAATAAGAAAGCGTCTTAGTGTAAAATAAATTGTGAATAAATATCGAAAATTTATTTTTTTTGTATAATTAATTGAGAAAGAATTATAAAGAATTTTTTTGTTTAGTTTTATGTTAATATTTATAATGAAATATACCGCAGAAAAAATTAAAATAAATAATTATACAATAAAATATTAAATAGCATGCAGTAGATAATTTAGTAAAAGTAAGACAATTCTAAAATTAGGAGATATTTTCTATCTTTTTTATTTTATACAGATATGATATAATTAAAGAAAACGAATGCAAACGGGAGGTAATTTTATGCCGAGAATAGTAGCAAAAGGGATAAAAAAAGATGATTTAAAAAAAATTAGCGGGGAGTTGTTTGATACAATTTCTAATATTATAGAAAGACCGCGTGAAGCTTTCACATTGGATTTAGTTGAAACTGTAGCAATTAGTGATGGTGAAGAATTAAGTCGTGTTAGAATTGAAATAAGTTGGGTAGCACGCCCGATTGAAGTTTGTGAAAAGGTTGCACAAGCTGTTAATAATCTGATTAAACCATTAAATTATGATAGAGTTATGGTTTCCTTTAATGATATTGATTTAAAAAAAGAATTTGATTTTGTTAAATAAATTTTAAAAGACTTTGGAGTCGTAGAATAATCTACGGCTCTTTTGTGTTATACATTGTATAAAAATAATTTAATTAAAAAATAGAATAAAAAATATATTTTCACTTGAAGTGTATGGCTATTTATGGTACACTAAAAATGAAATAAGTGTATGGCTATTTATGGTACACTATGAAAGGTGGGATTTTATGTTTAGTAATGGTAGCTTTTCTAACAAACCGCTTTATAAGCAAATAGTTGACGAAACAAAAGGGTTAATAGCGAAAGGAATGCTTAAGGAAAATGATAAGATGCCTTCGGTTAGAGAGTTTGCAAAAATAAAAAAAGTCAATATAAGTACCATTCAGAAGGCTTATCAACAGTTGGAAAATGAGAAGATAATTACAACAATAGTAGGGAAAGGAACATTTATAACAAATAATTTTGATAATATAAAACCAAACTATAAGTTAATTGACACATTGATTGAAGATTTAGTAAGAGAAGCAAAAGTTTTAGGGATAACTAAAGAAGAATTACTAAAAAAAATTAGCGATATGTTTGAAGAATAAGGCAGGGGATATTATGGATAAAAATGTAAACTTTAATAATGTTTTAAAAATAATTTTAGTAGAGTGGAAATTATTGGAATTATCAAAAGAAAAACTTTTTGAAAGAGTAGAGCAATTTTACGAAGGGGTGAATAAAAATGAAACTGAAAATAAAAAATTTGAGTAAAAATTTTGGTAAAAAGAAAGTGTTATCCAATATTAGCTTTTCGGTTGAAAATTCTGAAGTTGTTGCTGTTATAGGGAGAAATGGCAGTGGCAAAACTACACTTTTCAAGTTGATTGCGGGTATCTATGATTTGAAAGAAGGAGAGATGTTTATAGATGAAACTGATTTGCAGGATATAAAAAATGAAATAATTTATAGTCCTGACAAATTTAACTATTTTGAAAATGAGAAAATAAAAAATATAATACGCTACTATGAACTTTCATATCCGAAATTTTCTAAAGAATATTTTATAGCGGAGATTGAGAAAAACAAGATAGATTTAAGTACAAAGGTTTCTGAATTATCTAAAGGTCAAAGGGCTATTTTATCTGTTATTTTGAGCTTTTCTTGTAAAACTTGTTTTGTATTGTTAGACGAGCCGTTTGACGGTATAGATGTTTTAAATATTAATTTAATTATTGATTATATCATAGAAGCTCAAGAAAATGGTGTGGGGATTTTGATAAGCAGTCATCAGTTGGCATATGTTGAAAATATCAGTAACAAAATTATTTATTTAGATAATAAAGATTATTTAACGAAAGAGGTTAATCCAACCGATTATATAAAATATCAACTGGTTTATAAAGAAGAAATTCCACAAAGTATACTCCAAAATGAGAACATAGCCGTTATAAGTAATATCGGTAGAGTTTATACAGTTATAACTTATGGCGATAATGATAAGCTAATTAAAGACAGTGGAACTTTACAGTACGATAAGTTACCGGCTACGCTTGAGGATATATTTATATTACGAAATAGGGAGGGAAGATAATTATGTTCAATGATATTTTTAAAATAATTCAAATTTATGTAAAAAAATATTTTATTTTTATTTTAATATTGTTAGCGGGATTTGTTATTGTTTCCGGAATAACCACAGCAAACAGAATGAAAGAGTTAAAAGATGATATTGCCGGTTATGAGTTTGAGAAAAATATCGGTAATAATAAAAGAATAGAGAATAGTAAAATTATTAATGTAGATGAGCAAGAAAAAAACAGTTATAAACTAACAACTGAAAAAATAAAGTATATTGAAAATTTCAATGGAAAATTGTCAAAAAAAGAGCTAACGGAAATGCAGAATAGATTTGCTGTTGACGTTTATTTAGGAAGAATTTCAGAACAAAGTGAAAGGAACTTTTATCGTTCCGGCGATATAAATGTTGTTAAACAAAGAGAGCAATATTTTAAATATTTAAGCCAAGAAGAAAAAAATAATTTAAAAAAATACAATGAACTCAAAGCCAAAAGTTCTAATAATGGCAAGAATACAGGTAAAAATATAGAAATGTTAAAAATTTATCCGGAATATTTTGGGGATAATCCGATAAAAATAAAAATGTTTGTATTGGAAAATTTTGAGAAAAGTAAAACAGAAGTAAAAGAAACTTTGCATAACGAAAATACAAATATAATGTACATTATTTTAATGTTAGTTATTGTGGTTACTATTTTCGGATTTGAGTACCATACTAATTTTGGTAAATTTATAGCAAGTTTACCGTTTAAGAAGGAAAAAATATATTTTGCAAAGTTAATTCTTACGATAATCATTGTAGCGGTAGCGTATTTGTTGGTGGGTATTTCGAATGTTTTAGTAGTGAAAAATAGCGTTATATCGGAATTGTATTCTATTACAAATACCTTTACAGCCCATAGCAAGATCTTTATTTTAGGATTAGGTATAGTTATTTTAGGGGCAATAAGTTCCAGCTTTTGCGGAAGTATTATCAGCATTATAGCTATGTATGTTCCATTACTTACCCTGCATATCTATCCTATAATGATATTTTATATAATTTGGCTGGTTGTAGCAGGTAAAAAGTTAATAATCGAACATATAGTGATAAGTCCAAATTCTGTGCCGATAGCTTATTATGTAACTTATGTAGAATGGAAGTATATATTAATATGGCTCGGGGTAATGTTTATAATTTCTTTATTAATGAGTAAAGTTTACAAAAAACACAATATTGAAAGTGAAGGAAAATTTTTCACAATAAATATAATCGATAAATTACTGTACTTGTACGGAGTATTAGGAATAATAGCAGGAATGTATGCTATATTAGGATTAGCATTCTTTGTTAATAAGTATATAATTACAGTAATATCAGTAGTATTAATTCCGATAATTACATGGAAGTTGATGAATATTAAACTGAGAATATAAGAAATAATCAAAAGAAGAAAATCAATTTATATAATTACTTTGGTTTCGGTTTATTATTACGATTTTTGTGATAAGTAGGCTATAACTTTCTATAATAAAGAATATAATATTTTAAAATCAATGATATTTATGTAAATATTGTTGATTTTACTTTGTAGTAAGTGTTTTCTTAACTTTTTTATAGAAAAAGGGATAACAATCAAATTTTCTTAATTAACAATTATAGGTATTATTTGAAAATTCAAATATAATGTCAGTGTTTTTTTATAAGTTAATTTTAAGAAATTTAATTAAAATATAGATAGAACAATAATATTTATTTTAAGATATATTAAATATCTATGTATTGAGTGTAAAATTAGTATAATTATCTTTGTTAATTGCATGAAATAACGTTTTTGATTTAATAAGAAAAACTTTTAATTAAAAGCAGGAATTACAAGATATTTTCAGTAGAAAAATAAGAAATAATTATTCACATCTTAGTAGAAAAACTTTTTCAAGTATGATATAATATAAAAGAAAATTTATGAGAAAGGAATCTTCTATCAATAATGACAAATTTAGATGAAAATAAAGATGTATTAAACGATAATCTAACAGATAAGGGAAGTAAAACGGAAGGTTACTCAGATTTGTTAGAAAAAATAAGACAGCAGGTTGATAGCGAAAACAATTCAACTGTTCAAGAAAAATCTAATTTCACAAAAGACTTTTTAAGTGAATATAAAAAAGAAGATGTACAGGAAAATAAAGATGTACATAGTGAAACAGTTGTTTTAAATCGTGAAGATTTGCAAAAAGCATTTGAGCAGGAAAATGTTTCAAATGTTCCAAATGTTTCTGTAGAGGTAGGGAAAACTACGGAAAAAAAAGAACAAGGTGAAGTTGTTCTTGAAGTGTTGGGATTAAAAAAACGAATTGGTTTAAAAACCATAGTGGATGATATTACTTTTGAAATGAGAAAAGGTGAAATCATAGGGTTGCTTGGACCTAACGGCAGTGGTAAAACTACTATTATGAGAATGATGGTAGGGTTGACCAAAATTTCTAAGGGTGATGTTTACTGTTTTGAAAAACCTCTCGGTTTAGGGAAAACGAGAATGTTAAAAGAAATAGGTTCTATGATTGAAACACCTGAATTTTATAACTATATGTCAGGTTGGTCAAACTTGAAACAAATAGCAAGAACATGTGGAAAAAAAGTTAGCCGTTCAAGAATAAAAGAATTGGCTGAGTTTGTAGGGCTTAAAGATGTAATTCATAAGAAAGTTAAAACCTATTCTCTAGGAATGCGTCAACGTTTAGGCTTGGCGCAGGCTTTATTGAATGATCCTAAAATTTTAATATTGGATGAACCAGTTAACGGATTAGACCCACAAGGAGTTCAAGATTTCCGTAATAAGTTAAAAGAGATTGCAGCGACAGGGGTTTCAATCTTGATTTCTTCGCATTTATTGGATGAAATTGAAAGAGTTAGTGATAGAATTATCGTTATTGAAAAAGGTCACATTATAGCAGATGATAAATTGGCGAATTTGAAAGCTGATAATATCGTCAAAACGTTTGTTTCGACATATGATAACGAAAAAGCGGAAGCATTAATTGAGGAATTAGGTATTCGTTACAAAAAAGAAAATGCCGGATTTGTCTTTGAAAACTTATCAAGAGAGAATAAGGCTCAACTATTAACATACTTAGTAACGAACAATGTGGAATTGGATACTGTTAAGGTGCTAAGTACATCATTAGAGGATCGTTTCTTGGAAATTACCGGAAAGGAGAATAAATAATGAAATTGTTAATTAATGAATTTGTTAAAGATTATAAAAAGAAAACAACATGGTTGTATATATTATTAGTATTTTTAGTAATTATTGCCTATAATTTTTATTTATATAAAGCAGTAGGTGTTGACAGTTTTAATGCTGTTGGTTCTTTAGCAGGAATTACTGAAATTTCCGCCGGACTTGGCAGTATTTTGGTTTTAATTATGTTTGCCAATAATCTATCACAGGAATATTCAAAAGGAACGGTTAAATTTTTATACACAAAACCTAAGTCACGTTCTGCAATTTTAACTGCAAAAATAGTATTGGCTATTTTAAATTATTTTATTTTTGTTATAGTTGGAACAGTTTTTGAGTATATTATTAAAAACTATGTATTTTTTAAAGGTAAAATGGATTTAGGAAAACTTAATGAAACAATCGCAGAAGGTTATTTCGGACGAACAGTCTTGAATCAACTTATTATTTCTAATTTAGCGGGGCTTGCCGTTATGATATTTTATATATCTATGGTACTTTTGGTTTGCGTAGTATTCAAAACACAGATACTATCTCTTGTCCTTGTGATGTTTGCAGTTTTGGGCGGATCGATTATTCAAGGAATAACAGCACTGGCAGTTCAAAAATGGTCTTGGATAAAATATCATATGTTTGATGTGAATTTGTTCGGCAGTTTCTATAACCGTGAATCAAGTCGTAATCTTGTAAAATCAGTATATAAATTTGATGATGCCAATGCACTGGTGATTATGTTAGTAGCTTATACTGCGATATTTTTGATTATTTCGTATATAATTAACGCGCGTCGCGATATTACAATTGATTAATAATTTTAAAACTTTATAGATAACTAGGAGGTAAATATAGTGAGAAGTTCTTTGCAAAAAATAGAGCGAATTAAGGATATATTGGATTTAAACGGAAAAGTTTTGACTTATAAACACAGTGATGAAGAGATTACTTTGAATCTTGGAGAAGAGCAATTAAGTAGTATTTTCAGCAGATTTATAAAAAGAAATCTTTCAACAATTAAAAATGAATTAAATAATGGGAAACTCGTTAAATGTCAAAGTGGGTTGGGTATCTCTTGTCTGTTTATTCCGAGTGATAATGAAGAAGAATTTTACCTGTTAACTCCATTTTTAGAGTATCTTATTCCGACAAAATTATTCCACGAATCATTGACGAAATATGGTGCCAGTATTAGCGAATTGGTTTGTGATGTTTATTTTTCATTGCCAATCACCCCGAGAAAGAAATTTAATTATCTTGTAGAGCTTCTTATGGGTTCAGAAAATGTGGATTATTTAGATTCTATAGTTTTAATAGAAGACACAAGTGTAAAAAATGTAAGACGCAGTGCAGCTAAGAAAAATAATTATTTGAATAGTATTTTAGAAAGTGAAGTTAAATTTAAAAAGGAAATATTAGAAGCTGTAGTTGATGGTAACATTTCTAGGGTTAATATGTTGTTTGATTTAAGACATAAAATTCATGGTGTTGATGAAGAATCTGTAGAGCAAGGAATTAATGTAAGACGTAGAAAATCATATAATATGAACGACTTATTAAGATATGCTTTAGAACAACATAGCAATGATTATCTTGGAGTTGAGGAGTTATGGGTTAAAATAAAAAATAAACTTGATAACTATGATTTATCAGAAGATGTAATAAGAAGTTATTGCTTGTTGGTTGATAGAGAAAAATATAAAGATAAACAAGCTGTTGTAAGAAATTGTATAGCTTATATTAATGATCGTATTTCCGAAAAAATTAGTTTAGATAATGTTAGTGATTATTTAGGGGTAAATAAAAGTTATCTATCTTCAATTTTTAACAAAGATATGGGAATTAGTATTGTAGATTATATTCATGATAAGCGTGTATCAAATGCTTGTTATTTGCTAGAAAATACAGATTTCTCTATTTCGGAAATTGCGGATTATATAGGTTATTTTGATACAAGTTACTTTATTAGAATTTTTAAAACATTAATGAAAGTAACTCCATTAAAATATAGAGAATCCCTTTCAAAAAAATAAAGTATTCCCTATTTTGGAACTGTTCCCAAAACTTGTCTAAGTTTTGGGGACAGTTCCTTTTGTGGGGAATATTTTTGTAGCTAAAAATAAACTTAAATTATTTCAAAATCGTTACAACATTGAATTTATATTACAAATTAGAAATTTTATTGAATAGACTTTTGTAATAAATTATAATATAGTAGACGGTAAAGTTTAGAAATAAAAATGTAAGGAGTAACGAAAGATGAAGAAGAGTGGTTTAAAAGTAACTAGTAAAGTTATTGCCGGATTAGTTTTATTAACAGGAATTACGGTTATCCCGGCAAATGCGAACGAAGTTCAACCTGCTGCGGTAGACGTGAATGTTAAAGATGTAAAAGTAAGTGTTTATGAAAAAAATGGTCATTATTATGCGAAACTGACAACTACTAAAAATGTAACAAATGTAGTGGTGAGAGTAAGTGTAGATGGTAAATCAGAATTTATAATTAAAAAAGATGCGATTAAAGCTGGAGAAAATGTAGAGTATGAATTAAATATTAATGCTCCTGTTCCTGCTAAGGTGCTACCGAAAACAGCTGTGAAAAGAGAAACAATAAAAACTTCAACAACAGTTAAAGGTCATAAGTTTGATGTTACTGTAACTTATGATGTTGAAGCTAAAGAAGAACCTAAAAAACCTGAAGAACCTAAAAAGCCTGAAGATAAACCAAAACAAGAAACAGGTGAAAATAAAGGTAATGAGAAAAAACCTTCTGAAAAACCTAAAGAAGAAAAAACTCAACAAGCAACAAATTCAGCGGTAAAAGAGAAAACTCCGACTCCGAATAATGTAGTACCGGCGGAAAAACCGGCTTCAGAGGCTACTGTTGCTGTAAATAGAGCGGCAGCCGCACCGAGTGTATTACCATTAAATACTAGTAAACATACTAATTTTAAAACAAGTAGTACAGTTTTGAATACCCAAAAATCAAAACAAACTCAAACAACTAAGGCACAAACAACCAATCCGGCGGTAACAAAAACACAAACAACTACTTCAGTAGCTACCAGCCGTGAAGAACAAATTAGACAGGCGTATATCGCTAAAGTAAATCAATTACGTGCGATGAACGGTCTATCACAATTAAAACAAAATGCTGCTTTAAATATTGGAACTAAACAAAGAGCGACTGATGTATTGTCAAATCCTATTACATCTTCTATTCACGGGGTAAGAGGTTCATTAGAAAAATCGGCAGCTGCAGCGGCAGGATATGCTGATCCGCAACATATTTTATATAATGTAGCGGTAAGTTCTAATTATGGAACGCCGGAACAAGTAGCACAACGCTTATTGGATATTTTATATAAAGAAATCGGAAATGTTGTAACTCAATACCCTTATGGACATAGAAATACGTTACTTGACAAATCGGCAACCGAATTAGGTGTCGGTGTAACAATCGCCGGAGGTAGAGTAGCATTAGTTCAACACCAAGATCATCATGGAGCATTCCAAGGTAAAACTCCGATTCCCGGGGTATATCTTGACGGAAGCAGAAACTAGTATCGTATAGAATGTAATTAAAGAGAATACGCAAAGGTAAGGACTTTACTTTTTGGGTATTCTCTTTTTGTGTTTTAATATTAATCTTCAACAAAACTAAATAATTAAATAACTCTTTTAAAATTGCAAGTATGATAGTATAATAATATATATAGAGGAATGGGGGGTAGTGTATGTCTGAGAAGAAAAAATTAGATATGATAGTATGCGGAGGTTGAAACTCAAAAATAGGGCCGGGGGCTTTATCGAGTATATTAAGTGATCTGCCGAAAAAAGAAGATAAGAATTTAATAGTAGGGTATGAATCATCTGATGATGCTGCCGTTTATAAAATTTCAGATGATAAAGCCATTATTCAAACATTAGACTTTTTTACAACAATGATAAATGATCCGTATTTGTATGGACAAATTGCAGCTACAAATGCTTTAAGTGATGTTTATGCTATGGGTGGAGAAGTAATTTCCGCTTTAAATATTGTTGCATTTCCTGAGAGTATGGATTTAGAAATATTACATCAAATATTAAAAGGTGGTGCTGAAAAAGTTCATGAAGCCGGTGGAGTTTTAGCCGGTGGACATTCTATACATGATGCAACACCTAAGTATGGATTATCAGTTACAGGGGTAGTGCATCCGGATAAAATTTTGCAAAATAATAATTGTAAAGCCGGAGATAAGTTAATAATAACCAAGCCGCTTGGAGTAAGTATTATTAACACGGCATATATGATAAAAGGATGTTCTGATGAGGCATTTGCCCAAAGTGTAAAACAAATGACGACATTAAATAAATACTCGGCAGAGATAATGAGAGATTTCCCTGTAAATAGTTGTACTGATATTACAGGTTTCGGATTTTTGGGACATCTTGTAGAAATGTTGGACGGGAAATATTCAGCAGAAATTATTGCAAAGGATATTCCTTATATTGAAGAAGCATATGATTGTGCTAAAGAATTTATAATTACTTCAGGTGGGCAATTAAACAGAACATATGTGGAGCCTAATGTGGAATATAGAATAAAAGATTTTGCGTTAGAAGAAATAATGTATGATCCGCAAACTTCAGGAGGATTGTTAATAAGTGTACCGGCAAATGTAGTGGATGAACTTTTGGAGCGTTTAAATACACTTGATGTAAAAAGTGCGATAGTAGGAACGGTAATAGAAAAACAAGAAAAAGCAGTTATAGTGAAATAACTATAACATTAAAAAATAAATATTAATACTAAGGAGAAATTCAGCATGAAAAAACAACAATTAAATGCTAAAGGATTGGCTTGTCCTTTACCTGTTATTCAAACAAAAAAATTATTAGTGGAAAATGATGTAGTGGAAACAACGGTTGATAATTTTGTTGCAACTCAAAACTTGGAAAAATTAGCTACTCAGTTAGGATACAATTATTCTATGAAAGAAATATCTAATACAGAGTATATTGTAACAATAAAAAAAGATAAAGATTTAGAAGATGGTGTGGTTATTGATACTTTATTGGATAAATGCGTTGTTCCGGTTACCCAAGCAAAAAGAACATTAGAAGAAGAAACTAAAGTAATATTATTAGTAAAAGCACAAGAAAGTGTAGATAGCCTTGAGAAATTTGCTGCAAAAAATAATTATTCTTTTATAGTAAAAGAAGTAGAAAATGGATATAAAGTAATAATAGAGCGAGAAGAAAAAGAAAAACAACCGGAAATACCTGCGTTTAAAGATGATAGTTATATAGTTGTTATTAATAAAAGTATAATGGGGCATGGTAGTGAAGAATTAGGGAAACGACTAATAAAAGCATATCTTTACGGCTTGACAGAACAAGAAGTGTTACCGCAAAAAATAATATTTTACAATGGTGGAGCATTGTTGGTAGATAAAGAACGTAGTCATGTATTAAACGAACTTCGTGAATTAGATAATCGTGGTGTGGAAATAGTTTGCTGCGGGGCGTGTATAGATTATAATAAAATTGATTTAGCGGTCGGTAATCCGACAAATATGTATTTTATTGTAGAGGATATGAGAAAAGCTAATAAAATTATTCATCCGTAGGAGGCTCAATGGTAGAAGAAGGTTTAGTAGTATTTAACAATACTCATGATGCGATAAAGGCTGATGATATTTGTTTAAAAAAAGGAAATGGAGCTTCGCTTATTCCAACTCATCCCAGTATATCAGTAGGTTGTGGTTTTATGCTGAAAATAGCTTGGGAAAAATTTGATGAATTGGTAAAATTACTTCATGGCGAACAAATAGAATACAAGGGGCTGTACTATTCGAAAAAAATAGGAATTAAAAGAATGGTTGTTGAATTGAAAGATTATGAGTTAAAATAAATTTAAAAAGGAGTGGAACAAAGTAATATAGAGTTTTCTTATTAACTTTGTTCTGCTTTTAATAAAAATTGAGGCGGAAAATAGATGGAAAATAATGTAATAATTGGAACGGCAGGGCATATTGACCATGGGAAGACGACGCTTATAAGAGCATTGAGCGGAATAGAAACAGACACTACCATGGAAGAAAAAGAGCGTGGTATGTCAATAAATTTAGGATTTGCTTATTTTGACCTACCTAGCGGAAAACGCTGCGGTGTTGTTGATGTGCCGGGTCATGAAAAATTTATAAAAAATATGTTAGCAGGAGTAAGTGGCATTAACTTGGTATTGCTTTTGATTGATTCAAGAGAAGGTATTATGCCTCAAACAAAAGAACATATTGATATTTTAACGCTACTGAGTATAAAAAATTATATCATCGTTATGACAAAAATTGATCTTGTAGAAGAAGAATATAGAGAATTGGTAAAAGATGATATAGAAGAATTTATAAAAGGAACCGTGTTAGAAAATTCACCGATTGTAGAAGTTGATTCTATAAGTAAAAAAGGGTTGGATACTCTGTTGGAGATTATTGACAAAAAAACAGAAGATATAGAAGCGAAGAATATAGAAAAAAACGCACGCTTAAACGTCGATCGCTCATTTCAGGTAAAAGGATTTGGCACCGTTGTAACCGGAACTTTGACCGAAGGTGTAGTTGCTGTTGGTGATGAACTTACTATTTATCCCGGTGAAATTAAAGCTAAGGTTAGAAATATCCAAGTACATTCAAAAGATGTAGAAAAAGCCTTTGCCGGTCAAAGAACAGCTATAAATTTGGCGAATATAAAATTTGATGAGATAAGTCGTGGAGATACATTAGCAACAACCGGAAGTCTTACTAAAACGTATATGTTAGACAGCGAGATAACATTAATAGATGATTCGCGGGCTAATCTTGAACTTTGGGACAGGGTTCGACTTTATGTCGGAACTGTTGAAGTTATGGCAAGGATTGTGCCGTTAGGACAAGATGAGTTAAAACAAGGGGATAAAGGGTTTGCCCAGCTACGCCTAGAAGAAGAAGTCGCTGTGAAAAATTATGATAGATTTATCATAAGAACTTATTCACCGATGATAACAATCGGTGGTGGTGTAATTTTAGATGCCAACCCTAAAAAACATCGCCGTTTTAATGAAGAAATACTTAGAAAATTAAAAGTTCAATTAGAAGGAAATTCGAAAGAGTTGGTGGATAATTATTTGTTAACCCATATTCAGTACATTATCCCCAAAAAAGAACTTATTCAAGATTTGCAATTACCAAGTAACGAAATAGAGGAAGATTTATCATCATTATTGGAAGATAAAATAATTTATGAGACGAAATTAGGGTTTATTCACAGTAAAAAATATGAAGAATTGCTGGAAAGATTAAAAATCATTTTAAACGATTATCATAAACGCAATAGGTTAAAAGCAGGTATACCTAAAATCGAACTTATGTCCAAATTTAAGTTGGCACAAAAAGAAGTGCTTGAAATAATAAAGTTATTTATAAAAAATAATGAAGTACATTATATTGGTAATTTAGTTTCGGAAAAAGGTTTTGAAGTTAAATTAGACAATAAGCAAATAGCCGAAAAAAATCGTCTTGAAAAAGAATTGCTGAACGGTGGCTTTACACCGCCAACAATAAAAGATTTGACAAAAGGTATTAAATTCAGTTTGGAGATTTTAGAATCACTGGTGGATAATACTATTATTCGTTTAGATAGCGATTTAGTTTTGCATAAGGATATTCTTGAACAAGCGATAAATATGGTGGAAGATCATTTTAAAACAAATGAAAAACTTACATTGGCAGAGTTTCGTGATATGAGCGGATCAAGTAGAAAATACTCGATGGCTATTTTAGAATATATAGATAAACTTGGAATAACACGTCGTGTAGAAAACTATCGTGTTCTTAGCAAAAAAATAAAAAAGGGGGAAGTTTTAGGAAAATAATATAAAAAATTATTTTACCTAAACAAGAGAATATTATGAGTTATTATTTTGATTATGGTGCAACATCTTTAAAAAAACCAAAAGCTGTTGCTGATAAAGTATACGAAGTATTGTCTTCGGCACAATATGCAAATGCCTCTCGTGGTAGCTATCAGGAGGCTAATAATGCTTTTCGTGCCGTATTTGAAGCAAGAAAAGCAATTTCAGAATTTTTCGGTTTAAAAGATGAAAGTAGATTAGTATTTACAGGCAATTCGACAGAAAGTTTAAATATAGCAATTTTAGGATTACTTAATAAAGAAGATCATGTTATTACGACAACTATGGAACACAATTCTGTATTAAGACCGATTTATTTGGCACATGAAACTATCGGCTGTGAATATACAATTATAAAAGGGGATAAGACAGGACTTATATCTTATGAAGACTTGGAAAATGCGATTAAGCCCAATACAAAAATGATTGCCATTACTCACGGTTCTAATGTGACAGGTAATATTATAGATGTGAGAAAAGTATCGGAAATTTGTAAAAAACACAATCTTATTTTAGTGGTAGATGTTTCGCAAACAGCGGGAGTTATTCCTATTAATGTAGAAAAAGACGGCATTGATATCCTTTGCTTTACAGGACATAAAAGTTTATATGGGCCACAGGGAATTGGTGGTTTATGTGTAAATATGGAATCTCCGGAAATACGCCGTTATAAAGTTGGTGGCAGTGGTGTTCGTACCTTTGACAAAGTTCATCCGGGAGAATATCCGCTACGACTTGAAGCGGGAACTTTAAATACAGCAGGAATTTTGGGATTGTATGAAGGAATAAAATATATAAAAGAAAAAGGTATTGAGAATCTATATAAAAAACAAATGAGCTTTGCCAATAAGTTTTACAATTCTTTAAAAGGTTTGGACTGTCTTGAATTTTATGGAGATTTTTCTAAGAAAAAAACAGCGGTAGTATCACTAAACTTTAAAGGTGTACCGGCAGGAGATGTTGCTGATGTACTGGCAGAAGAGTATAATATCGCCATTCGAGCGGGCGCTCATTGTGCTCCGTTGATGCACGAGGTGCTTGGAACACGTGAGCAAGGTATAGTTAGGTTTTCTTTTTCGAGTATGAATACCGAAGAAGAAATTGATTATGCCATAAATGCAATAAAAAAAATAGCTGAAAATATTTAATTATAAATTTTATAAAGGAGAAGTATTATGCCAAATAAGTTGTTGTCGAAAATACCGGCAATAAATAAGATATTATTGTTGGATAGAATTAAAGAGTTAATAAACTCATATTCGGAAGTAGCGGTAAAATCTGCCATAAAAAGTTATATTGAAAATATAAAAAATAAAATTTTAAATGAAGAATTATATGAAGTACCCAGTTTAGAAAAAATAGTAGACGAAGTTAAAAAAATAGTAGAAAAAGAAGATGAAAATTCATTGCGTCGGGTAATAAATGCAACAGGAACTATTTTACATACAAACTTAGGGAGAAGTTTACTAAGTCAAAAAATAAAGGAAAATATTGAAAGTATAGCATTTAATTATTCAAACTTAGAATTTGACATTGATAATAAAAAACGTGGTAGTCGCTATGTTCACCTAATAGATATTATAAAAAAAATAACAGGAGCTGAAGATGTTCTTGTAGTTAACAATAACGCCGCAGCTGTATTGCTTACACTAAATACTTTGGTAAAGGATAAAGAAATAGTTGTATCACGTGGAGAATTGGTAGAGATTGGTGGAGCATTCAGAATACCTGAAATTATTAAACTAAGTGGCGGGATACCGATTGAAGTAGGAACAACCAATAAAACCCACTTAAAAGATTATGAAAATTCAATAAATGAAAACACCGGTGCATTGCTTAAAGTTCACACCAGCAACTATAAAATATTAGGCTTTACAAAAGAAGTTTCAAACGAAGAAATAGCATATTTAGCACGTGAAAATGAGTTGGTATCTATTAATGACCTAGGAAGCGGTCAGCTTGTTGATTTTTCAAAATATGGTTTACCTTATGAACCGACGGTAAAAGAAGTATTGGATAGCGGTATTGATATTGTAACTTTTAGCGGTGATAAACTCCTTGGTGGGCCACAGGCGGGAATTATCGTAGGTAAAAAAGAATATATAGATAAAATGAAAAAAAATCAACTTACTCGAGCATTACGTGTAGATAAGATGACTTTGGCTGCTTTAGAAGCAACGTTAAAACTTTATTTAGATGAAAAAGTTGCGCTAGAGCATATTCCGACACTGCATATGATCTCATTATCAAAAGAACGTTTATTCGGTAAGGCGGATGTATTAAAGACAAAATTAAGTGATTTAGATTTTATGATAACTATTGAGGAAGACAAGGCTGAAGTGGGCGGCGGAAGTTATCCGGCTAGTAGTTTAGAAAGTGTTGTAGTTAAGTTAGAACATAAAAATTTAAGTTCAACTGAAATAGAAAGAAGATTATTAGAAGTTGAAATACCAATAATTACCAGAATAAAAGATAATAGTATTATTTTAGATATGAGAACATTAAGAACAAGAGAATTTGATTTGGTAAAAAACTCATTGGAAAAAATTACAAAATAATATTATAAAAAGATTAATTTTCTAAATGTAAAGTATCGATAGATTAAAAGAAAAAATTTACCGGATAATTTTTGTAAAAAAATATTTTTTTCTAAATATTCCTGACTAATTTTTCTGAACAATAACGCTATGTACATTTGTAAATGATGTGAGACAAAAAAAGTAAAAAATAAATACCGGATATAATAGAATTACATAGAAGCTAGCTTCTATGTAAACCGTATGAAGCCCCCGACGTAAATTACATTATTTGATTAGATTTGCCAGCTTTAATTCCTTAGAGAACATTTCAGATTTCTAAAACTTATTTGTCAAGGATTTGAAAAAGGCGTAGCCCTTGTCCTTGACAAATAAGTTGTGAAATCTATTATCTAACAAGGAATTAAAGCCGGCATATTTTTATAGACTCTTTCCGTAACTCTTTTCTTTTTTCAACAGGAGAAAGCCAATTTAAAGTCTGCATAGGAAGACGGTTAGAGCGATATAGATACTTTTTCATCTGAGATATAAGATCATCATACGAAAAGAAAGATAAACGCCTGTAAAAACGTTCATTATCATTTCTATGACTACGTTCAACCTTACCGTTATGTCTAGGAGTTCTAGGTCTAATAAGTTGATGTTTAATGCCAAGATTATTACACAATACATCAAAAGGGTGTATTCGTTTAGTATCTTTAAAATGTGTAAATTCAAAACCATTATCAGTTTGAATTATCTTGGGTTTATACCCAAAATAATCAATAGCCATTTTAACAAATTGAACAGTAGAGTATGATGATTGTTCTTTAAAAGGGAAAATAAATCTTTCCCTAGTAGCTTCATCAATGATAGTATATTGATAAAATTTATCAGGAATTTCTCCTACATAACAACGTTTAGGAACATATTTCACATCAAGTTGCCATTTTTTACCAATTTCAGTAGGTGTATTATAGGGTTTAGGTTTATAAGGAATTACTTTTTTCTTAGTATCTTTATAAAAACCTAATTTTCTAAGCACTCTAAATAAAGAACAAGGATGTCTTTTATAACCTTTGTTGAATTTAAGTTTAGCATATAATTCAATCATAGAAATATTAGGATTACGTTTAATAAGATTTTTAATCCAAGACAATTCTTCAACTGTATGGGCGTTAGGGTGAATGGAATGAGGTCTATGAGACTTATCTATAAGAGACTCTTTAGTACCGTCATATTTTTTATTCCAACGCAAAAGAGAGGCTTTTGATATTTTATAGCGCCTACAAACAAAACGAATAGAGTTACCGTTTCTATAAGTTTTAACTGCAGCTATTCTTGTTTGTAAAGTATGAGGTATATATCGTTGTGTTTTTTCTATATTTTCTGTTATAATAGTTTTCATAAGAGTAAATTCCTTTTTTTGATTTGTAGGTAACTTCATTATACAGGATTTACTCTTCTTTTTTTTATTATATGTCTCACATCTATTGTAACACTACACTAATTTTTCTGAACAATAACGCTAATCATTGACTTTTTTAAGCATTTACTATATAATTAATCAAGAGTTTTTTGTATTTTAAACGATAATACTTAAAAGTATTTTTGGAGGAAGAATAAATGTCACAAATTTTAAATAAAGAAGATGGAAAAGTAGTTATCTCTTTTTCAGCATCAAAAGAAGATTTTTCGAAAGGCTTAGATAGAGCATTTGCCAAAGTTGTTAAACGTGTCAATGCACCCGGCTTTAGAAAAGGTAAATTACCTAGACCGGTATTTAACAAAATGTATGGGGAAGAATCTTTATATCAAGATGCGATTGATGCTATTTTACCGGCTGCATATACTAAAGCGTTAGAAGAATTGGAAGTTACACCGTTAGCAGTGCCTGACATTGATGTTAAAGAAATCAGTAAAGAAAATGGCGTAACATTTGAAGCTGATGTAGTAGTTAAACCTGATGTGAAATTAGGTGTGTATAAAGAATTAAACATTGAAAAAGAAACTATTTCTATAACAGATGAAGATGTAGAAGCAAGAATTAAAACTATTTTAGGTCGTGAGGCTGAATGGCAAATAAAAGAAGGAGAATCTAAAAAAGGTGATATAGTAGTAATCGACTTTAAAGGATTCGTTGGCGATGAAGCATTTGAAGGCGGAGAAGCTAAAGGGTATGAATTGGAATTAGGTTCAGGTTCATTTATCCCGGGATTTGAAGAGCAATTAGAAGGAAAAGTTGCACCGGTAGATACGGAAGTGAATGTAACGTTCCCGGAAAATTATCAAGTAGCAGATTTAGCGGGAAAAGCCGCACGTTTTGAAGTGACTATTCACGATGTAAAAGAAAAAATTCTACCGGAATTAACAGATGAGTTTATAAAAGAATTTTCTAAAGAAGCGGCATCAACGGTTGCAGAATATAAAGATAAATTAAAAGAAGAACTTAAACTTGAAAAAGAAGAATTAACAGAAAAAACTCATTCTGATAAAATTATTACAACAGTTGTTGAAAATGCGACTGTCAATATACCCGGAAAATTAATAGAACAAGAGATTGAATCAATGTTTGAACAATTTACCGGTAATTTATCTCGCCAAGGGTTGTCGTTTGACCTATATGAGCAACTTACCGGAAAAGGTACCGATTCGGTAAAAGAAGAAATGAAATCAGAAGCGGAAAATAAAATTAAAACATCATTTGTTTTAGGTGAAATAGCTGAAACAGAAAATGTTGAAGTATCGGAAGAAGAGATTGATTTAGAAGTAAAACAACTGGCTGAAATGTATTCTATGACTGATGAAGGCATTAGAAGTCGTATTAGTGTAGAAAGTTTAGTTTCAGAACTAACAGCTAAAAAAGTTGTTGATTTCTTAAAAGAGAATAACTAACAATAATTAATACTTAAATTATTTTGTAATAGATCCCTAAAGTTAGATAAGAATATGTCTAGCATTAGGGATTTATTTATAGAGTTATTATATGGAGATAAAATAAAAATTTATAGATTAAACAAGGAGAAAGGCTTGCAAATTTGCAAGCCTATATTATGAAAAAAATATTATTAACTGATTATCATTATATAATATCAACTTAAACTATAATTAAAATAAAAGAGAAAATAAAAGTTTACTAATTATTGATTGCTAAATAGTTATAAATGTTGCTAGAGTGCTTATTCGTAATGATTCCTTAATTTGAAATTCTATTGACTATTAGTACATAAACATATAAAATTAAAGTAGAAACAAAAGTAATTTTTAGGAGGAACATTAAAATGGAAAAATGTCAATGTGAACATCACTGCCATTGCCATGATGCTGTAGAAAATTGTGAGTGTGGTAATTGTAAAGAAGGAACTTGTAATTGTGAAGAAAATTGCAAATGTGGTTGTCATAGTGCAAAAGAAGATTGCGAATGTGGTAACTGCAAAACAGGAGAATGTCACTGTAATGACCATGCGGCATAAGGAAAAAAAGAAGGCTGATTTTTGTCGGTCTTCTTTTTTTAATATATTAAACTATATTAGCATGAATAGGAAAGTGATAACGAATATATTGCTTTTTTCTATTTTTAATTTAATAAATTTTAAAAATGCAATATATTTGCTCAGATATTATCACAATTTTGTCACAATATATTTAGAAGAGCAAACAATATATTATTTTCGCCTAAGTAATAAAAGAAATTCACTAAAATGTAAGCGATTTATTGTAAATAATTTAGATACGAAATGAATTTAATATTAATAATATATATATATTAATATTAAAAAATGGAATATATCTTATAAGAGTAATAATTTATTTCTGTATTAATATGAGTATGCAACAGAGAATTTCTATATTATCACAGATTAAATTGAAAATAAAAGCGAATATAGTAAAATCCTAATAGCTGTTTATAAATGTTGAAAATCAGTGTTAAATAAAGGGGGTTTTTAAGGCAAAGCAAATATTATTATTTTATTTCAGTTTGAAAATTTGACAACCAATTTTAAAAGTTGTATATTAGTGGAGTAATATATGAATACATAATTTATATACATTTAATATATATTAACTTTGGAGGTTATTATGGTAAAAACATCAAAAGACTTAACTAAACAAGAGCATTTAGAAATGTATGAACTAATGCAACTTATAAGAGATTTTGATATGGAGTTAAGTAAACTATACTCACGTGGTTTAGTTCATGGTATGACTCACTATTCTGTAGGAGAGGAGGCAGCAAATGTCGGTGCAATCTACCCGTTAAAAAAAGAAGATTTAATGTATTCTAATCATCGTGGTCATGGACAAACAATCGCAAAAGGTATCGAAATTGATCGTATGATGGCGGAAATTCTTGGTAAAGCGACCGGACAATGTAAAGGACGTGGAGGGAGTATGCACGTTTATGATTTAGAGCATGGGAACATGGGTTGCAACGGTATTGTAGGTGGCGGACACGGATTAAGCACAGGAGCTGCCTTAGCACAAAAAATGAAAAAAACCGATAATATCGTTGTATGTTGTATGGGAGATGGTGCAACAAATGAAGGAAGTTTCCACGAATGTTTGAACATGGCATCTAACTGGGATTTACCACTTATTTTCTATGTAATTAATAATAAATATGGTATTTCAATGGCGCAAGAAAGATGTATGCGTGTTGAAAAAATTACCGAACGTGCTGCCGCTTATAGAATTAAAGGTATCCATGTAGAAGATGGTAACGATGTTCTAGCAGTGTATGATGCAATGCAAGAAGCTATTGAGCATACAAGAAGCGGTAAAGGGCCTGTGTTGGTTGAAGCTGTATCGTATCGTTGGTTCGGTCACTCTGCTTCTGATGCCGGAAAATATCGTAGTCGTGAAGAAGTAGCGGAATGGAAGAAAAAAGATCCTAACGTAAAATATAAAAAATTCTTATTAGAAAATAATATTGCGACAGAAGAAGAATTAAAAGAAATTGAAACTAGAGCAAATGCAACTATCAATGATGCGGTAGAATTTGCAAAAGAATCACCACTATCTGAACCGGAAGTTGCATTCCAAGATAACTACGCTGATTAATTTGCGTAATATTTAATAAATACCAGAATAATATTTATACATAGGAGATTGATAGTTATGACTAAAGAAACAAAAATTATGACAATTCGTGAAGCCATCAAAGAAGCGATGACTCATGAAATGCGTGAAGATGAAAATGTATTTTTAATGGGTGAAGATGTCGGTATCTTCGGAGGAGATTTCGGTACTACTGTCGGTATGCTGGAAGAATTTGGCGAAGAACGTATAATTGATACACCGATTAGTGAAGCGGCTATTAACGGAGCAGCGGCAGGAGCTGCTTCTGTAGGAATGCGTCCAATCGTTGATGTAACATTCATGGATTTCGTAACAATAGCAATGGATGCTATCGTCAACCAAGCGGCTCCGATGCGCTATATGTTAGGTGGAGATGTTCAAGTGCCGGTAGTATACCGTTGTGCTTCCGGTGCGGGAACAGGAGCTGCAGCACAACACACTAAAGCATTAGAAGCGTGGTTTTGTCATATTCCGGGCTTAAAAGTAGTAGCACCGGGAACGGCGGGTGATGTTTACTCTATTTTGAGAGCATCTGTAAGAGATAATAACCCTGTTATCTTTATTGAACCAAAGGCATTATTTGGGCGTAAAGGTGAGGTAGAAGTTGGGAAAATTGGTGTTATCGGCAAAGGGGACATTAAAGCTGAAGGTAGCGATATTACATTAGTTAGTTGGGGACGTATGCTGGAGCGTAGTTTAGAAGCTGCAAAAGAGCTGAAAGAAGAAGGCATTTCGGTAGAAGTAGTAGATCCGATTACTTTAGTACCGCTGGATACTGATATTATTGTGAAATCAGTTAAGAAAACAGGTAAATTAGTAGTATGCCACGATTCATTTAAAACCGGCGGTTTTGGGGGAGAAATTGTTGCGCGTATTGCAGAAAGTGATGCGTTTGATTTCTTGGATAGTCCTATATACCGTGTGGCAGGAGCTGATACAAATATTCCATCAGCTAAAAATTTAGAAAAATTAGTTGTTCCGGATGTAGAAGACATTAAAGAAACAATTAAAAAAGCGATAAATAAAAAATAATAATTTAGTTAGCGAAGGATGTGAAATACAAAATGGCAGTAGAGGTTATTATGCCAAAAGCCGGCAGTGAAATGGAAGAGGGCGAAATCGTACAATGGTTTAAAAAAGAAGGAGATCATGTAGAAGCAGGAGAAGTCCTATTAGAAATCGTCACTGATAAAGTAAATATGGAAGTAGAAGCTGACGCTAGCGGTACACTTTTAAAAATATTGGCACAAGCTGGGGATGTAGTCCCTGTGGTACAAACTATCGCATGGATAGGGGAAAAAGGAGAAGAAATTCCCGGAGCAAGTGCAACAGGAGAGGTAGCACCAGCGGAAACAATAGTAGAGAAAAAAGTTGATGTGACGCCGGTTAAGGAAATAGAAAAAATAGATTATTCAGGATTGCGTGCAACACCTGCGGCAAGAGCGTATGCACGTGAAAAAGGAATTGATTTAGCAAAAGTTAAAGGAACAGGTGCTAAAGGACGTATTCACAAAGAAGATGTACTTGAATATAAACTTAACAGCAAGGTGAAAATTTCTCCGTTAGCAGAACGTATTGCTGAAATTGAGGGAGTTAGTACAACAGGTATTGTCGGTACGGGACCAAACGGTAAGATTATGAAAGCAGATGTGCTTGCAGTGCTTCATGGTACACCGAAAGCGGCACCGGTGAAAAAAGAAGAGGTAGCACCGGCAAAAGCTAAAAAAGCGCCGCTTGCACCTAATGAAAATCAATGGGGCGTTGTTGAAACGGTACCTATGTCGCCGATGCGTAAAGTTATTTCTAAACGTATGAGTGAATCTTATTTCAGCGCACCGACTTTTGTAGTTAATGTTGAAGTGGATATGACGGAACTATTAGCATTACGTAAAAAAGTTGTTGATACAATCATAGAAGAAACAGGTAAAAAAGCAACGGTAACTGACTTTATTTCATTAGCAGTTATTAAATCATTGATGAAACATCCGTATGTAAATGCTTCATTATCAAAAGATGAGAAAGAGATGTATCTACATCATTATGTAAACTTATCAATAGCTGTAGGTATGGACAGCGGATTAGTGGTACCGGTAATTAAAGGTGCAGATAAAATGAGTCTTAAAGAGTTAGTGGTAGCTTCTAAAGAAATTACAACAAAAGCTCTTAACGGAAAATTAAAACCGGACGAAATGGCTGATTCAACATTTACAATCAGTAATTTAGGTATGTACGGTGTTAAAAGTTTTGTACCTATTATAAACCAACCTAATACAGCAATTTTAGGTGTTAGTGCAACTGTACCGAAACCGGTTGTAATGAACGGCGAAATAGTTGTAAGACCGATTATGACTCTTACCTTAACAGCAGATCACCGTGTAGTAGACGGATTAGAGGGGGCTAAATTCATGAAGACATTGAAAGAAGCTATTGAAAATCCACTATCATTACTAATCTAATAATGATATAATGTTAAAGAGAAAATATATATAAACTAGTATTTAAGGAGTGAGAAAAACATGGCAGTAGAAGTTATTATGCCAAAAGCCGGTAGTGAAATGGAAGAAGGCGAAATCGTACAATGGTTTAAAAACGAAGGGGACGAAGTTAAAGAGGGTGAAGTCCTACTTGAAATTGTAACTGACAAAGTAAATATGGAAGTGGAAGCCGAAGCGAGCGGAACATTATTAAAAATCTTACATCCGGCAGGATCAACAGTGCCGGTAGTGCAAACAATCGCATGGATCGGACAACCCGGTGAAGAAATACCGAGTGCGGATGGAACGGTAGCGGAAGCTCAAGAAGTAGTAAAAGAAGTTGCAGCTGATGTCAAAGTTCCGGAAACTAAAAAAGAAAAAGTATTACCGAAACGTGAACGTCGTGGAGAATACGATGTTGCCGTTATCGGTGGTGGACCTGCCGGTTATGTTGCAGCTATTAAGGCGGCTCAATTAGGTGGAAAAGTAGCATTAGTTGAAAATCGTGAACTAGGTGGAACTTGCCTAAATCGTGGTTGTATCCCGACAAAAACATTCTTACACAATGCAGAAATTATTAACTATATTCACTCAGCAAAAGATCGTGGTATTAAACTTGTGAATGATGCCTTTACGGTGGATATGGAAAGAACCGTAGCGGTTAAAAATAAAGTTTCTAAAACATTATCAGGTGGAGTGGCAGGACTTCTTAAATCTTATGGTGTTAAAGTATTTAACGGTGTAGGTAGATTAACAGCCGATAAAAAAGTTGTTGTTGATGATAAAGAAACTATTGATGCTGATAACGTAATTTTAGCAGGTGGTTCTAAAGTTAGCAGAATTAATATTCCGGGAATGGATAGCGATAAAGTATTAACAAGTGATGAATTTTTAGATATTACGGAAGTACCGTCACGTTTAGCTGTTATTGGTGGTGGTGTAATCGGTTCTGAATTAGGACAGGCATTTGCAACATTCGGTTCTAAAGTGACTATTGTTGAAATGGCTGACAGATTAATCGCCAATATGGATAAAGATGCTTCTGTAGCATTAGAAAAACAATTTAGAAAACAAGGAATTAACGTTCTTACTTCAACTAAATTACTGGAAATTGTTGATAAAGGGCATGAAGTGGTAGTTAAAGTAGAAGGTAAAGCTGATATTGTAGCAGATAAAGTATTATTATCTATCGGACGTGTACCGGATAACACTTGTCTTGGAGAGCTAGCAGGTAAATTCGAAATGGAACGTGGACGTGTGAAAGTTGACGAGTATATGGAAACATCTGTAAAAGGTATTTATGCACCGGGAGATATTAACGGTACTAAGATGTTAGCACATGCAGCGTTCAAAATGGGAGAAGTTGCTGCTGAAAATGCAATGGGACATAGTAAAAAAGTTGACCTTAAGTCTACTCCGGCAGCAATTTATACACACCCGGAAGTTGCAATGGTAGGTTTAACAGAAGATCAGGCTCGTGAAAAACATGATGTAAAAGTTGGGCGTTTCAACTTTGCTGCTAATGGACGTTCATTAGCCTCTAACCAAGGTGAAGGGTTTGTTAAAGTAATTATGGATACTAAATATAGAGAAATTTTGGGTATTCATATTGTTGGACCTGTAGCGGCTGAAATTATTAACGAAGGATCAACGCTTATCCAAACAGAAATGACAATTGATGATGTGATGGATATTATTCATGGACACCCAACATATTCAGAAGCATTATATGAGGCTATGGCTGACTGTATTGATATGTGTATACATGCTCCTAAAAAGAAAAATAAATAATTAAAGAGAAAATATAAACCAACTCTCTAAAATTTGGATAAAAGTTTTAAGAGTTGGTTTTTTATTTGAGAAAATCTATAAATAAGGTTATCAGTAAAGAAATTTTTAAAAAATTTAGAATAATTAATTAAAAATATTTTCTTTTATTAATTTATATAATAATAATGATAGTATCTATAATTATAAGTCATGTTATGGAAATTTTTTTTAAATTTTAATTAATAAATTTTTATTATAGGATATTATTTTCTACCGCAATGCAGTATATCCTAATATTTTCTTTATGATATTATTAGTAAGATATAAAAAAATATGGTACAATCTATAGTGGGAAGTAAAAAAGATGATCTGGGGATTAATATTAAGGATAGGGTTTTAAATAACATATCTTTAAGTAATACAATAGGACATCTTTTTTATTTTTAAGTTTTAGTGAGTTGTTATATATATCAAGGAGGAAAAATAATGAAAAAATTTAAAATAGAGAATTGAAATTTTATTAAAAGAATTTACTCACAGCATTATTTTAAAGAAAGGAATGTTATTAACTAATGTCAATACTAAAAAAGAAAAAATTTAAAAATATAGTTAAGTTGCTAGGTATAACTGTTATATTTTTAATAACAACTATAATGAACAGCTTTATAAACAATAAAGCTGCTTACTCGGAGAATATAAAAGGATATCCTAATGTTGCAACCGCAACCTCTCCTGATAATATCTATCACGCTAAGGATAAAGCGAACAGATTACAAATTTATACCTCTGACGGTAAGGTAGCTGAAGATTTTACATTTTGTATAAATGAGGGTAAAGGAACTCCTACATATGACAATAACAGCGGTCATAGCTACGGTACATTTGAACGACTTAGCGGTTCGGATGCAACTACCCTAGTTAATGAGTATAAACGTAACCACGCTAATAACGGGTATCTTGGAGAAGTTACAATCCCGAATAATTTGAATGAACAACAATTTCATGAGCAAATTACCAAATTAATTTATATTTATCAGAAAGATAGAACTAATATTTTAGGTAGATCAGGGCTTGAGGCCTTAGGAGAAGCTCCTGCACGTAATGGGTTCTGGAATGTTATTCAAGACTGGGTATATTATTATACAGAAGGTGGAGGTAAGCACCCTACAAAATATGACTATCCGGCACAAAATGCTGCTTCTCAGATGGTAGGAGAATTGATAAAAAAACCTATTAAAGAAATAATTCCCGATGAAGATTTATTCGAATTAAGAGTCTATAAATCACAACCTATTGGAGGAATATGGACTAAAGGGGTTCAATCAATAGTTACAGGACGTATTACAACTAAACCTGCGGTATATTTCGGTAAACAAGCCTATAAAGAAGGGATTACCAATGAAGAAATAAAAGATATTTATACAAAAGAACAATGTTTAGCAGGTGCAAAATTTAAAATATTGGATGAAAACGGAAAACCGCTTGTGCTGGGCGATACAACAACAGAATTAAGTTGGGAAACAAACGGAAAACTTCAAGGTGTGCTATTAAATGCCGGAACATATTATTTAGTTGAGGAAAAAGCACCTGACGGTTATGAAAAAGAAGCCAATATTAAATTCCAAGTTGGGACAGACGGTAAAGTTAGCGTTCAGGAAAGTAGTACGGTAAAACTAGTCGATAATAATATTATTGTTTTAGATAAAAAAACAGAAACTAATAACTATAAGGTAAAAATTAAAAAAATTGGTGACGGTAATGTTATGATTTCCGGAGCTAATTTGGAACTGAAAAAAGATGACGGTAGTGTTGTAGGAACATGGACATCAGATAAAAACTTTGAAAAAGAGTTTAGCTTAAAAGAAGGAAAATATGTTTTAACAGAAAAATCTGCACCTAACGGTTACAAAAAAATTGATAAAGATATTGAATTTACAGTTGATAATCAAGGTAAAATTAAAGTTACAAGCGGAAATGAAGATGTTAATTTAACAGAACAGGATAAAACTTTAGAACTTAAAAATAAACAAGTTGAATTTATCGGAACTTATGCAACAACTAAGATAAATGATGTAGAAACCGGTAAAGAAGTAACAGTAAATAATAATACAACAGATAAAATAACTATTTTGGATCGCATTGATTATACAGGATTTTCATCAGGAAAATATGTTGCTTTTGCAAGTTTGATTAAAAATAATGATGAAAATAATGTTGTAGCAACAGCGAAAAAAGACTTTGAAGTCAAAAATAATGAAAGCAAAGGTTCAGTAACTGTTGATTTAAGTTTACAAACAGATAAACTAGATAAAGATAACAGTAATAAATTTACCGTTCTTGAAAAAGTATATAAAGCAGAAGATGTTCAAAACGGTACTGTGCAGGCAGGGAAAAAACCTGTAGCAGAGCATGTCGTTAAAGATGATCAAAACCAAACGGTTACAATTAAATCTATAGAGCAAAGTTTTGTATTTAACTTCTGGAAAGTTGATGAAAATGATAAACCGTTAAAAGGTGCAAGACTTAGAATTCTTGATGAACAAGGTAATCAAGTTCCATACCAAATTTGGAATTCATTAGAGGATAAATTTACACCGATTACACTTAAAGCAGGTACTTACACTTTAAATGAGGTTGTAACACCGAACGGGTATTACACACTTACAGATAAAAAATTCACTGTTGATACTAAAGGACAACTTAAATTTGAAAATATGGACGGAATAAAAATCAAATCCGAAGCAGGTGTAGGTTTTGAAATTCGTGTTACTAATAAGAAAATTGTGTCAAGTTTACAAACAACAGTAGAAGTAAATGGACAAAGTTCAACTACAGGACAACCGGCAGAAGTAACAGAAAACAAAGACGGGGTGAATGTAGTAGATACAATAAAATATAAAGGTTTAATTCCAAAACAAAAATATGAAGTAGTAGGTACTTTATACGAAGTTAAAGATGGGAAACTGGTAGATCCAAGTAAACCTATCACAATAAGTAACGGAGACGGCGAATATACAGTTTCAGATTCAGGTGAAGGTGAATGGAAATTAAACTTCGGAAAAGTGGACGGAGTGGAAGCCGGAAAATCATATGTAGTATATGAAACAGCAACTTCATTAGAAAAACTGGTAGATGAAGATGGTGACGGTAAACTGGATAAAAAACATGAAGTAGAACATAAAGATCCAAAAGATAAAGCACAAACATTTGTAGTAAAACCAAAAACACCTGAACAAAAAGAAGTACAATTCAGTAAAATAAATGTAGGTGGAAAAGAAATAGCCGGAGCAGAAATCCAAATAAAAGATGCTCAAGGAACAGTAGTGGAAAAATGGACTTCAAAAGAGAATGAAACTCATAAAGTAAAATTAACAGAAGGAACATATACATTCCACGAAGAAGCAGCACCAAATGGATATGTTAAAGTAACAGATATAACATTTACAGTAGATAAAGACGGAAATGTAAAAGTAACAAAAGAAAATGGAAATACTGTAAAAGCCGAAGGTAACAAACTAACAGTAACCGACCAAGAGGAACCTGTAACACCACAACCGAAGGAAGTACAAATCAGTAAAGTAGATTTAGGTGGAAAAGAACTGACAGGAGCGAAAATTAAAATCTTTAAAGATGGAAAACCTGTAGAGGAGTGGACATCAACAAATAAAGTACACAAAGTTAATTTAACAGAAGGAACATATACATTCCATGAAGAAGCAGCACCGGAAGGATACTTAGCGGTAACAGATATAACATTTACAGTAGATAAAGACGGAAAAGTCAAAGTAACAAATGTAAATGGAAATATTGTAAATGCACAAGGAAATAAACTAACAGTAACCGATAAAGATAAACCGCAACGGGAACAACCGAAAGAAGTGCAATTCAGTAAAGTAAACTTAGGTGGAAAAGAAATCGCCGGAGCAAAAATTCAAATCAAACAAGGAAATAAAGTAGTAGAAAGCTGGACATCAGCTGAAAACAACACATATAAATTAAAACTGGCAGCAGGAACATATACATTCCATGAAGAAGCAGCGCCGGAAGGATACTTAACGGTAACAGATATAACATTTACAGTAGATAAAAACGGAAACGTAAAAGCAACAAATGTAAATGGAAATATTGTAAATGCACAAGGAAATAAACTAACAGTAACCGATAAAGATAAACCGCAACCGGAACAACCGAAAGAAGTACAATTCAGTAAAGTAAACTTAGGTGGAAAAGAAATCGCCGGAGCAAAAATCCAAATTCTAAAAGATGGAAAAGTAATAGAAAGCTGGACATCAGTTGAAAACAAAACACATAAATTAAAACTGACAGCAGGAACATATACATTCCATGAAGAAGCAGCACCGGAAGGATACTTAGCGGTAACAGATATAACGTTTACAGTGAATAAAGACGGAAACGTAAAAATAACAAATGTAAATGGAAACACTGCAAAAGCAGAAGGAAATAAACTAACAGTTACCGATAAAGATAAACCAAAAGATCCGATACCGCAAAAACCAAAACCGAACTTACCTAAAACAGGATTAACAGGTAACGGTATGGCGGAAGTAATAGGAGGATTGTTACTAGTCGGAGCGGCATTAGCTTACTCAAGAAGAAGAAAAGGTTAATAACTAACCGAATAAAAACTGACCTAAAAAATTCTAATAGAATTTACCTATTAGCAGTCAGATTCAGTGGTTTATTAATTTGGGAATATATTAAAAGAGTTTTTTCCAAATCTAATAAAACTGTAGGGGTGACTTAACAAAATCAATTTTTAACGAAATCAGGATTTTCAAGTCGCTCCTTTTTTGTAGTATATCAATAAAAATTTTAAATATAACTTTATTATTGTCAAAAAAGGTTAAACTATGATACAATGTAGAAAAACACATTTAGGAGCGTAAATAATTATGGTAAATATTTATGATAAAGCAAACGAATTTGAAAGAGCATTAAGAAATAGTGATGAATATCAAGCATCAATAAAAGCTACAGAAGCATTATATGCAGATGAAGAAGCTAAAAAATTATATACTGAATTTGTATCAGTACAAAAAAAAATAATGGAAAAAGCAGATTCTGATAGTGAGCAATCAAAAGAAGAATTAAAAAACCTTGAAGAAATTCAACAAAAATTAATGGCTAATTCAAAATTTTTAGAGTTTATGCAAGTTCAACAAAAATTACAAATTCTTATTGAGGATTTGAATAAAATAATGTATAAACCGTTGGATGAATTATTTGAAAAATATGGAAATCAATAAAAATAATTTTTTATAAAATATGTAAATGAACAATATCCCATAAAACTCATTTGAGTTTTATGGGATATTTTATAATATTTAATTCTATATTGTGGAAAGATTATAGTTCTCCGTCAATATTTGCTTTATCAGTAATTTTAGCTACATCTGATTCAACAGTGGATTTTCCAGATTTTAAGTCTTCTACTGCTGTTTTAACTTTTGAAGCAATATCATCGCTTAAGTTAGGATTTTTCTCAGGAAGTCCAACACCATCTTCTTTGATTGTGAAGACTTTTGCTTTTCCGCCTTCAAATTTACCATCTTTAATTGCGTCTAATACTTGAGTTACAGCAACATCAATACGTTTAACTGCTGATGTTAAGATAACAGATTTTTCTACATCTTTATTATCTTTATCTTTAGCTTTGAAGATACCTTCTGAATATTGGTCTTTATCTACCCCAACGATCCAATGTTTAATTTCTCCGCTTTCTTTAACATCTTTAGTAGCTCTTTCTTGTGCTTCTTTAATAGATCCGCTACCTGTACCGCCGGCTGCTACGAAGATAACGTCTGCTCCTGCATCATACATTGTTGCTGCCAAAGTTTTACCTTTGTTTGTATCGTTGAATGATCCGCTGTAGTTATAAATGATTTTAATATCTTTATTAGCTGCTTTAGCACCTTGAACAAATCCTAAACCGAATTTCACTACTGCCGGAATTTTAGCACCACCGATAAATCCTACTTTACCGGTTTTAGATTGTAAAGCTGCTGCATATCCGGCTAAATATCCTGCTTCATGTTCAGCGAAGTTAATAGATTCTACATTTGGTTTTTCAACTACTCCATCAATAAAGATGAATTTTTTATCTCCAAATGAATCTGCTACTTTTGGTAATTCTTTTTCAAAGTAGAAACCTGCCAATGAAATAACATCAGATGCTTTCGCTGCATTTTGTAAGTTGGCAGCGATGTCACTTTGGTTTTTAGTTTCTATCGGATTAAGTGCTTTACCACCATTTTTTTCAACCCATGCTTTTACAGCTTCTACATTACTTTGGTTGAAACTTTTATCTTTTGCTCCGCCTTCATCAGTAACTACTCCGATTTTTAAATCAGATTTTGAAGATGAACCGCTATTATTAGACGATTTAGAAGAACATCCTACAATAATTAATGCTGCTGATAACACAACTGCAATTAGTGAAAAAACTTTTTTCATAAAAAATAATCTCCTTTATAATTGTATATATTAGTTATATTAAAATAATACCACAAAATAACTTAAATATCAATATTTTATTTATTTTAATACTACATATTTTTATAATGTTCGGGTTATAACGATTAAATACGTTTTCTTTTATATATAAAATCTTAATGTTCATTATTTATTTGTGCAATAGGCTAATACATATGAAAAATAAAGCATTTTCACAACTTTTTTTGACTTTGATTATCACTAAGATATTATTTTAATATATTAGTTTATAATTATCTAAATAATAATATTTATTTTATAAAAAATAAAAAATAAATCTGATTTTAAGTGTTATATTAGAATATTGTATATAAACTAGAAAATTTTTGTATGCAAGTAATTATTGCCTATTAAATCGAACGGATTACCGATAGAGATTTTGAAAAATAATGCTTAAATAAAAAAATCAGGATGAAATTTCATCCTGATTTTTTACTTTTTATAACTCGCCTTCAATATTAGTAGCTGTTCCTTTTTCTTTTAATTCAGAACCGGTACCGACTATTTCCACTTTACCTGATTTTAATTCTTCTACAGCTGCTTTAATTTTTTCCGTTGTAGTTTGATCTAAATTAGGATTTTCTTTCGGAATACCTACACCGTTTTCTTTAATTCCAAAGATATGATCGCCGTTTTTAAATTGATCTGCTTTTATATCGTTTAAAATTTTTGTAACGGCTACTTCAATATTTTTCACCGCTGAAGTTAAAACAGCTGATTTTTGATAGTCTTTTCCATCTTTATCTTTTCCTTTGAAGATTCCTTCTTCGTATTGATCTTTATCCACTCCGATAACCCAGTGTTTTATTTCTCCACTATCTTTCATATCAATAACGCCACGTTCTTTTGCTTCCGAGATGACACCGTTACCTGTGTTTCCTGCAGCTACGAAGATAACGTCCGCTCCTGAGTCGTACATTGTTGCTGCTAAGGTTTTACCTTTGTTTGTATCTGAGAATGTGCCACTATAGTTATACATAATTTTAACATCTTTGTTCGCTGCTTTAGCACCTTGGACAAAACCGATACCAAAACGCTCTACCGGTGGAATTTTTGTTCCCCCGATAAATCCTACTTTACCGGTTTTAGATTGTAAAGCTGCTATATATCCTGCTAGATAACCTGCTTCTTGCTCTTTGAATATAAGAGATGCAATATTCGGTTCATCAACAGAAGTATCTATATATAAGAATTTTTTATCTTTATTTTGTTGAGCAACTTTTGGAATTTCCTTTTCAAATTCATAACCTGCTACCGAAATTATATCAGATGCTTTTGTTGCGTTTTGTAAGTTTGCAGCTATATCTGATTGGTTTTTAGTTTCAATGACAGCCGGATCTTTTGAACCGTTAGCTTTTGTCCATGCTTGTATAGCCTCGACGTTAGCCTGATTAAAACTTTTATCTTTTGCTCCGCCTTCACCTGTTACTATACCGATTTTATAGTTTTTTCCATCGGTAGAGCCGGTTTCTTTTTTATCATTTTTTGATGAACAACCTAAAGTCACCAATGATAATGTTAATAAAATTGTTATAAGAGTGCGTATTTTTTTCATAATATCCTCCTTAGTTCGCTTTCTCTATAATATTTTATAAATACACAATAACACAAAATTTAAACGATTTCAACATGTTTTTTTAATTTTTTTACAGTAAATGAAAATTCTACTTTTTTTATTTGGTTTATGCTATAATATTTGTGATAAAGCATTTTCAGGAGGAATGAGGAATTATATGACTTACTATAATAATATTGTTGAAACGGCTAATTATATTATAAAATATTTTAATGCTAAGATAGATTATGCTGTAGTTCTTGGCAGTGGCATCACACTTGAATTAGAAAATCAACAAGAACTTGGCTATGAGGCTATCCCAAATTTTCCGGGAAATAATCGTGCTAATCATGTAAAAGGTCATGCTAATAAACTTACATTTGGGCAAATTGCCGGGAAAAATGTTCTGGTTCTTAATGGCAGACTTCATTACTATGAGGGACATAGTATGAAAGACGTTGCATTTATGACTTATGTTGTGAAATTTTTACAAGTAAAAGGGTTATTTATCACTAATGCTTGTGGAGCTGTTAATACCGATTTTTCTGAGGGGGAAATTGTTTGTCTTGATGATTTTATCTCATTGGTTAGTGATAATCCGTTAATAGGAGAAAATGATTTGCGTCTTGGAGAACGTTTTGTTGATATGACAACACCGTTCGATCCTTATTTAGTGGAAACACTAAAAAATTCTGCAAGGGAGTTGGATATTAATTTACCACAAGGTACTTACGGTTTTTTCCAAGGACCATACTTTGAAACCCGTGCCGAGATTCAGGCGTTTAAGACAATGGGATGTGACTTAGTCGGTATGTCTACCGTTCCCGAAGTTATTGCAGCAAATCACGCAGGGTTACCGGTGGCGGTTTTAGCTTGTGCTACTAATATGGCAACCGGTATTCAAGAGAAAAAGCATGATCATGAGCATGTTTTAAAAGTTGCAAAACAAATAAGTATTAATTTAAAACAATTACTTGTAAAAACTTTAGAAAATTTAAAATAGAGGTGTGTATTATGGAAAAAACAATTTTCGAAAAAATTATTGATGATGAAATTCCCAGTTACAAAATATATGAAGATGAACATGTGTATAGCTTTTTAGATGTTTTTCCAATTACTAAAGGTCATACTTTAGTAATCCCTAAAAAACATAGCCGTAATATTTTTGATTGTGACCCTGAAGTAGCAGCAAATATCGGTCGTGTTTTACCTAAAATTGCCAATGCGGTAAAAAATGCTTATGGTTGTGACGGTGTTAATATTTTTCAAAATAATGAAGAATACGCCGGGCAAAGTGTATTTCACCTGCATTTCCATATTGTTCCACGTTACAAAAATAAAGACGCTAACTTTGATAATTTGGAGATAAAATGGCCACCACAAAAAATTGAATCTGATGAATTTAAAGAAATTCAACAAACAATTATCAATAATATTAAGTAGTTTATAAGGAAAGTGCAAATAACATAGTAAACTTTTATAATTTATAAGTTTAGTTGTATAAAATTGTTAATTAATTCGGCGAAGTAATGACTTTTTTGGAGATTATTCTATAAAAGTCATTATTTTTTTGTAGTATGGTAATTTTAAAAAAGTTTTTATGCTATCCTTTGTGTATAATTTATTATGTTATTTAGTATTAAATAATAAAAAATTTGTTTTTAAATTATTGTTATAATTTTTAATTATTTCAAGAATAAATAATAACGTATACAATTCAGTTTACGACTGTAAAATAAAAAAGTACAAATAATAACAAATTAATAGTATAAAATTGTTTAAAATACTTTTCTAGTAAGAAAAAATATATTATAATATATAGGTAAGAAAATACAAAAGTGAGGTAAAGATATGTATGCTATAGAAATGCTGAACATTACTAAAAAGTTTGGCGACTTCTACGCTAATAAAGATATTACCATTCAGGTTAAGAAGAATGAAATTCATGCACTTCTTGGAGAAAATGGTGCTGGTAAATCTACGTTGATGTCGGTTCTTTTTGGGATGTATCATCAAGAAGAGGGTGTAATTAAACTTGATGGTAAAGAAGTTGACATCAAAGATCCGAAACATGCTAATAAATTGGGAATAGGAATGGTGCATCAACATTTTAAACTGATTAAAAATTTTACAGTTGCTGAAAACATTATCTTGGGAATGGAAGAAGTAAAAGGCGGTAAAATAGATTTAGAAACAGCTGCTGCGAAAATTTCAGAACTGTCAAAAAAATATGGACTTGAGGTAAATCCTAAAGCCTTGGTAGGAGATATTAGTGTCGGAATGCAGCAAAGGGTAGAAATACTTAAAATGTTGTATCGTGATGCTAACATTTTAATATTTGATGAGCCGACTGCAGTATTAACACCTGCGGAGATTGAAGAGTTTTTGGCAATTTTAAAAAATCTTCAAGCTGAAGGAAAAACAATACTCCTAATTACGCATAAATTAAACGAGATTATGGCAGTAGCCGATCGTTGTAGTATTATTCGTCGTGGGGAATACTTCGGTACTGTTGAGATATCTGAAACAACTAAAGAAAAATTAGCAAGTCTTATGATTGGTAAAGATTTGGAAATAATCAAATATGAGCGTTCACGAGATGGCGTGAAAAATATATTAGAAGTGGCAGGCGTTTATGCTGATACTACTGAAAAACAAAATATTTTACATGATTTCAACCTAGAAGTAAAAGAGAAAGAGATCCTTGGTATTGCCGGGGTTGATGGGAATGGCCAACAGCAATTTGTAGAGGTATTAAATGCTCTTTTAAAACAAACAAAAGGGAAAATTGTTTTTGAAGGGCAAGATATAACTACGCTATCAACATCAAAACGTAAAGAGTTAGGTCTTGAAATTATAGCAGAAGACAGACATAAAGATGGACTGGTTCTTGATTTTAGTATAGAAGAAAATGCGGTGTTGGAAAATTATTATACATCAAAATTTGCCGGTCGCGGTTTTTTGAAAAAACCTGTTATTTCTAAATTTGCAAAAGAATTATGTGAGAAGTATGATGTGCGAAAAGCAGGTGATGAAAAAATCTCTGCCCGTAGTATGAGTGGAGGGAATCAACAAAAACTTATTATCGGTCGTGCGTTAGAGTTAGATCCGAAATTATTAGTTACAACACAACCCACTCGTGGTCTTGATGTGGGAGCAATAAATGGTATTCACAGAATGTTGATAGATTATCGAGATAGAGGAAACAGTGTTCTTCTAATTTCGTTTGATTTAGATGAGATATTAACATTATCGGATAGAATAGCGGTTATTCATAACGGTAATATTATTGATGTTGTAGATAATGATGAAAATGTAACTAAAGAACAATTAGGTCTGCTTATGGCAGGGGTTAAGAAGTAGAGAGGAGAACGTATGTTAAAGAAAATTTTAACTAATGCGGTACTACCGATATTAGCTTCATTTATTATAGGTGCTATACTTATTTCAGCAATAGGAGCAACACCGGGTGATGTATTAAGTGTAGTAGGAGCTATTTTCTCAGATTCAAATAGTATAGCTGAGATTTTTGTATCAACTATTCCGTTAATTTGTACAGGGTTATCGGTAGCGTTCGCATTTAGAACAGGTTTATTCAATATAGGAGCAGAGGGCCAATTTATAATGGGTGGACTTTTTGCGGGGATTGTAGCTATTAAAATGCAGGGTATGAATTTTTACTTAGTATTGGTAGCTGCAATATTGGCTGGTATTATAGTTGGTGGTATTTGGGCAGGAATAGCCGGATATTTAAAAGCAAGATTTAATATTAGTGAAGTAGTTGTAACAATCATGCTTAATTATACGGCATTATATTTCGTTCAGTTTGCAGTTCCTAAGTTTATTCGTGGAACAAATGATATTATTTCTAAACCGATAGCTGATGATACCGGTGTTGGATATCTACATAATTCTCTGATTGAAGGAATTTTTAACAACTATCGTCTTGGTACGGATTTATTTTTAGCAATTATAGGTGTTATTATTTTCTATATCGTTATGGAAAAAACGGTATTTGGATATGAACTTCGTTCAGTAGGATTTAATCCGAATGCTTCTAAGTTTGTCGGTATGAAAGTTAATAGAAATACGGTTCTTTCAATGGCTATTTCCGGAGCTTTTGCAGGTTTGGGAGGAGCATTATACAATATGGGACCGGTAGGGCAGGTAGTAGCAGGTTCAACATTCCAAGGTTTTGGATATATGGGAATTGCGGTAGCCTTAATAGGTGCTAATACTGCATTAGGCTCATTATTAGGTGCGTTATTATTTGGATTCTTAGGTGTATTAACGCCACAACTATCATTTATCGGTATTCCAAAAGATATAGCTAATATTTTAATCGGCTTAATAGTATTATTTGTAGCAGCAAAAGCTATTTTTGATAATAAGTTACTTGATAAACTATTTAACAGTAAGAAACAGAAAGGAGAAAAATAGATGGATACAATATTATCACTATTAGACTCAATGTTACAATATACAGCACCTATTCTAATAGCAGCTATCGGTGGTTTCTATTCGGAAAAAAGTGGTGTTGTTAACATTGCCCTTGATGGTTTCGTAATTTTCGGTTCATTTATAGCTTCATTTATAGCGGTATCAGCATTTGACGGTTCGCCAACAATGACACAATTAATACTTTGCTTATTGATAGCAACACTTTGCGGTGGTTTAATGTCGCTTATTCACGCATTTATCAGTATTAATTTAAAAGCGGATCAGGTAATCTCCGGTACGGCGATAAACTTAATTACGCCGGCTATAGCATTATTTTTGGTCAACCATTTTAACGGAACATATGAATTACTTTTAGCTAACGGTTTTCCAAGATATACAATTGTCGGGAAATTTACGGTATATCCAACGGTTATGGTAGCAATATTGTTGGTAATTATTACCTATTATATTATTTATAAACGTCCGTTCGGATTAAGACTTCGTTCTGTTGGGGAAAATCCGCAAGCCAGTGATTCATTGGGACTTAATGTTTTTAAATATCGTTATATCGGGGTATTTATATCAGGGTGTTTAGCAGGATTAGCCGGAGCGATTATTGCAACAACATTTAGCCAAGGCTTTAATGCAGCAATTACGGTATATGGATTTGGTTACTTGGCATTAGCAGCTTTAATTTTTGGTAAGTACAATCCAATAACAATAACTTTAGCATCATTATTCTTTGGTGGAACTAAGGTATTTGCGGAAAAAGTTTCAATTTTAGCACCGGATTTACCGATTCCGGTATCGTTTTGGAATATGTTTCCGTTCGTTGCAACGATTATTGCCTTAATTGTCTTTTCTAAGAAAACTTCTACTCCTGAGGCACTTGGAGTACCTTATGATAAGGGTATGAGATAAAATAGAGAGTAGTTAACGATTAAATAGATAAATATAAAAAACTTTATATTATATTGAAAAAAATTAAAGATGACTGTTTTTGGTATGTAAAAGCAGTCATCTTTTTTGGTAAGTAAATACCACACAACACGTGGTTATATATCTTTTCCTTTAAATTTCGTATTTATTGAAGAACATTTTTGGATTAGTAAATTATTTTCTGTGCTTCATTTATTATGCAGTCAAACTTTTAGGATTTTTTGTGTTGGAATATACTTATATTTCAAATTCCAGTTGTTTTTCATTTGAAGACAGTATTTTATACTTGCCATTGGTAATATCAGCAATCCAATTATTAAAATTTTCAATATCTTCCTGTATAACATATATTGTATAAATGATTTTATCAGTGTAATCTAAATGATTTACGATAAAATTAGTTTTTTGAATTTCATATTCTATTTTTCCATTAAGATTATAATCCAACTCTATTTTTATTTCAAAAGCATTTTTTCTTTCGACGAGAGTTGAATTTTTTAAAGCGTTGATAACACCACCACTATAGGCACGTACAAGACCGCCGGTTCCTAATTTTGTACCACCGTAATATCTAATAACAACAGCACAGACATTTTTAATATTATTTTTCACTAAAATATCAAGCATTGGAGTTCCGGCAGTACCGCTGGGTTCACCATCATCATTTGCACGTGTTATTTCGTTATTATCACCAATAACATAACAAGAGCAAACATGAGTTGCATTATAGTGTTTTTTTCTCATTTTTTGAATAAATGTTTTAGCATCTTCTTCGTTATTAATTCGTACTAAATGTGTTATAAAAGTAGATTTTTTTTCGATAAATTCATCATAAGAATTTTCCTTAATTGTAATAAATTGTTTTGACATAGGTTCTCCGATAAATAAGTTTTTTAGTATTAAATCAAGTTTTGTAATCATTATCTTACAATGTTTGAAAAAAGTCAATATTATAGAGTAGCAAAATAGGAGTAGATCTAAGATATTGATTTCAAGAAATCAGTTTTATAGATCCACTCCTGAAAAACTATACCGTTTGTGTGTTTGTAAATGATACAGTTTTATATGAGTAGTTAGCATTTTAAAAGTTTATCTTTAAGATTAGATAAAACTTATTTTTGTTGTTAATTATTTTTATCGATAGTCGGACGATTTTCGTTACTGATAGTAGGATCATTTTTCAAATCCGCTTCCGATAGTCTATCAGGAAGATTAACCAATAAATCTTCAGGTGCTAAAGAAGTAAGACTTATAGGTTGGTATCTTGAAGCGGGAAGTAGATTTTTTGTTCTATATTCCTTGCGTCCGATAGCAATTCTACCTTGGTAGTAGATATTAAGCAAATCTGTAGCATTAGGTAATGATAAATCCAAGTTATTTCTTAATGCCGAAGAAGCGTATAATAGAGAACTTGGTTTTGGATAATAGTAATAAACACCATTATACATTACATCATAGCCGGATATTCTGTGTGATACTATTTCAATATCATCGTTAATGAACATTTTAATTGCTGAAGATATTTGTGTAGTTTCCAAGTTGTGTTCAACATTATTACCGGCAATATTAATTACTTCGTTAATTTTTGTTAAAGCATTTAAACTTTTAGCTTTATCAATTAATGCGTGGATAGCTTGTAGTTGTCGTTGACCACGTTCGATATCACTATCATAGTAACGACTGCGTACAAAAGCGAGTGCTTGCGCGCCACTTAGCGTATGCCAACCTTTTTTAAGTTTTATAGTATTTGCCTCTCCATTAGCGTTTTGTTCATCCATATCAAACGGAACGTATAAATCAATTCCGCCAAAAGCATCAACGGTTTGCTCGAATGCTTTAAAGTTTATTAATACATAAAAGTTAATAGGTGTATTAAGTAAATTTTCTACTGCATTAACTGTACCTTGAACGCCGTTGTACGCATGAGCATGAGTTATTTTATCAAAGAAAAAAGCATTTTCCGTATTATTATCTTTCTTATCTCGCATTAAAGTAAGAGAATCCCTAGGGATACTAACCATATCCATACGTTTTTTATCTTTATTTACAGTAGCTAAAATCATAGAATCGGTTCTACTATCCTCTCTTGTTTGCCCTTGAGCTGCACGAGAGTCATTTTCATCAATTCCTAAAAATAATACCGAGAATTTTTTAAAATTTGGATCCACAGAAGAAAGGTAATCGGCTTTTTTATACCCCTTATTAGCGGAAGAATGGAAGTTAAACAGTGTATATCCTGCAAAAGCAATCGTTCCAAATAATAATAAACCTATAACAGAAAGTATTATTCTTTTTAAACCGAATTTATTTTTTTTCTTATTTTCATAGCGACGTCTAGTTCTATCTCGTCTTGACATATTTTCAGTCATTCTAAATTATCCCCTTTAAAAAACATTTAACTTTTTTATTATACTATATAATTATCTATTTATCTACAAAAAAGAGATAATTGCTCCAAATAATAAGTAGAAATCTTTTGATATTATTGTTCTAATGTTTTAAAATAGATGTATTGAAATAAAAAATTAAGGAGTTTCTTATGCCGGAATTACCAGAAGTTGAAAATATAAAATTTGGTTTAGAAAACAAATTAAAAGAAAAGAAAATTATTGAAGTAACTTTTTCCGAAGTTGTACAAAATGGTCATTCTACCGGTAAGCAAACAATAGTAAAGCAAGATTTATTGGAATTTAGAAAAAATATTGTAAAAAAAACTATTTATAACGTTGTACGCCGAGGGAAATATTTATATTTTATTTTAGATAAAGGGTATCTTATTATCCATTTCGGAATGACGGGAGCTTTTTTTGTAGTAAAGGACGTAAGGGAAATAGATAATAAGAATTATTATAAACATCGACATGTTATTTTTAATCTAAATACCGGAGAAAAGTTGGTGTTTAGTGATATTCGTCGTTTTGGAGAGTTAAGGTATATAGATGATATTACAACATTTAAACCTTTTAACAATCTAGCGCCGGAACCGTTTGATTTAGGAACTGAACAATATTTTATATCTAAATTGAATGAGAAAAAATATAAAGAACAATCGATAAAAGCACTGCTTCTTGACGGGAATGTTTTTTGCGGTTGTGGTAATATTTATGATTGTGAAGTGCTATATAGAAGAAAAATTCATCCGTTAACTACAGCTGATAAACTTAGTTTATCAGATAAGAAAGGATTATTTAGAGAATTAGTTAATATTTTAGCGTTTGCGATTAAAGAAGGTGGCTCAACAATTTCTGATTATGTTCATACTGACGGTGGAGAAGGAAATATGCAAAATTTTCATCAAATATATGGTAAAAAGAATTGTCCTATAGGTCATAATGTTGAGAAGATAGAAATAAAAGGTAGAGCGAGTTATTTTTGTCCGATTTGTCAGAAAAGAAAATAAGAAGGAGATTGGATATTGGAGAATGCAATAGATTTTATAAAAAAGTACATTAGTGTAATAGTAGGTTCGGTTATATTTGCAGCAGGCTTGGAATTTTTCTTAATACCGAATAATATTCTTGATGGTGGTGTTATAGGTATTTCGATTATTTTTAGACATTATTTACCTTTACCGCTCGGAGTGTTTATTTTCATTTTAAATATTCCGTTTTTATATTTGGGATATAAGCAGATTGGTAGAGGTTTTGCAATTGCATCTATATTTGGGATTACGGTTTTATCCGTTGCGACATCGGTGTTTCACCCATATAAACCGTTGGTAACGGATCCGTTTTTAGCATGTATCTTCGGTGGTATTATACTCGGTATAGGAGTTGGACTTGTCATTAGGAATGGCGGGACACTTGACGGTAGTGAAATGTTTTCGATATATGCAACGAAAAAACTGCCTATTTCCGTAGGGGAAATGGTACTTGGTATTAATATAGTTATCTTTATTATATCTGGGTTTGTCTTTACATGGGAAGCGGCACTATATTCAATGATTAGTTATTTTATCGCTTCGAAAGTAATGGATATTGTTATAGAAGGGCTTAATGACTCTAAATCTGTTATGATTATTTCCGCTAATTATCAAACCATCAGTCAAGAAATTCAAGATAGATTAGGGCGAGGGGTAACATTACTTCATGGGGAAGGTGGTTACTCAGGTCATGAAACAAAAATTGTTTTTTGTGTTATTACTCGAATAGAAGAGTCTAAACTTAAAAAAATTGTTTTCAAAAATGATAAAAATGCTTTTCTATCAATAGGAACGGTAAGTGAAGTAAGCGGTGGAAACTTCAAGAAAAAAGATATACATTAATACTAATAAAACCGAAAATTTAGAGGAATTTTGTTGATGTTAAGTTATAAGTATGTAGTTATTTTTTAGAAGAATAAAATTTTAAAATCATGATTAATCTTAAAAATTAATCATGATTTTTTGTTTAATAATGATTACTTAGGACAAAAAAGAGTAACTATGGTATAATAAGATATAAATTTTACTAAGGATAATAATAATGAAAATTAAAGAGATAATAGTAGTTGAGGGTCGTGATGATACCAATCGGGTAAAAGAAGCGGTTGATTGTGATACGTTTGAAACAAACGGCTCGGCACTTACAAAAAAAAAGATTGAGCGTTTAATATATTTAGAAAAAACACGAGGTATTATTGTTTTAACGGATCCGGATTATGCAGGTAAACGCATAAGAAGTATTATTACAAATAATATTCCAACAGCAAAGCACGCTTATATATCAAACAAAAGAGCGGTTGATAGCAAGGGGAAAATCGGTATTGAAGCTGCAAAAAAAGAAGATATTGTAGCGGCGTTGAAAAAACTATATACACCGTTAACCGAACCGATAAATGAAATTACAAATGAATTATTGATTGAATTAGGTCTGGTTGGGGGAATGACATCAAAAATACTGCGTGAACAATTATGTGAATGTTTAAATATTGAATACACAAACGCTAAGCAATTATTAAATAAATTAAATATGTATGGAATAGAAAAAGAACGATTAATAGAAGAAATGAACAGAATAAATAAAGGATAAAAAGATGATAGGTACACCTAAAAAAACATTTGAAATATTAAAAAAACATGGTTTTACTTTTAAAAAAAGTTTAGGGCAGAACTTTTTGGTGGATGCTAATATATTAAATCGTATAGTAGACGGTGCGGGGATAGATAGTAATGTTGGTGTCATTGAGATAGGTCCCGGTATCGGTTCATTAACGGAAGCATTAGCTAAAAAAGCTAAAAAAGTAATTTCGTTTGAAATTGACGCTCGTTTATTGCCAATTCTATCGGAAACGTTGGCTATGTATTCTAATGTTGAAATTATTAATAACGACATATTAAAAGTAGATGTTGATTCAATTATTACTGAAAAAATGGCAAATTGTAAACAGATCATGGTTGTAGCAAATTTACCATACTATATTACTACGCCGATTTTGACACACTTAATAGAAAATACAACTAAAATTGATGGATATGTTGTGATGATGCAACGTGAAGTTGCTAACAGATTAAGTGCCGAAGTAGGAACAAAAGATTATAATTCTTTAACAATTTTATTGAATTACTATACTGATGTAGAATATTTATTTACAGTGCCTAAGAAAGTTTTTGTGCCGGCACCGAATGTTGAAAGTGCCGTTGTAAAAATTATGACGAAAGAGAAAAATGAGTTTGAAATAGAGGATGATTTTTTTAAATTTGTTAGATCTTGTTTTGTTCAACGTCGTAAAACGTTATTGAATAATTTAATATCAGGTTACGGTAAAGACAAAAAATTAGAATTTCAAATCAGTTGTAGTAATATAAATATAGATAGCACAAGACGTAGCGAAACATTAACACTAAAAGAGTTTTATGAGTTGTATACAGAGTTGAAAAATAAAAAATTAATATAAATTAAGGGAGAATTGGCATGGAAGAATTAAAAGACATTATTACATTATTTAGAAAAAAACGTGGCTGGAATGATTACAACAGTGAGGCAAATTTTGCAAAAAGTATTTCAATAGAGGCGGCGGAATTATTAGAACATTTTCAATGGGATGAAAAAAATTTTGATAAAAAGGAAGTTCAGGACGAACTTGCCGATGTCCTTATATATTCATTAGCGATGTGTTATCATATGAAAGTGGAGCCGAAAGAAATAATCAAGGAAAAACTTATTGATGTGGCAAGACGTTATCCGGAGAAAAATTGCTAAAGTTATTAACTAAGGGTAATATTTAGAATGTAATTTTAATATTTATTAACCTTAAAAATAAAAAAACTGGCTCTGTGTCAAATACGGGGCATGAGAAAAAATAAGGATAAAATGCTAAGCAATGCAGTGTTGCTTGGCATTTTTCAAAACGCCCTTAAAAGAAATATTATTTTTATACTCAGAAACAAATAACCTAGAAACAACTAAAATGCGTAATCTAAAGTTATAAAAGCTATTATAACCATAAGAAACTCTCTTTAAAACCTTTATCTTATTATTAATACCCTCCAAAGAACCATTAGAGATAGAATACCTAACACTATTAAGCATATACTCTTTATGTTTTCTCATAGTATTAATAGCCTTACTAACACCATCAGATAAACCGATAGTAGATTTTTCAATTAATTCTTTAAACTCCAACTCATTTCTATACCTTATTGCATATCTAATATCCTGAACTCTCTCATAGCTAGCCTTAAATATTACAATCTAATCCTAATAAATAATCTAAAATATCACGTCTAGTAACTAAACTCCTAAAACTCCTATTAAAGAAAAACCTACCATGAGTAACATTACTTTCATCTTCTAATATTAACTTCCAATTATTTTTTAAAAGAGTATAATTAATACCTTTTTGTTTTTTGTAAATATTCATTAGCTTAACTCTAGTTCTATTAAGTTCTCTATTAACATTTTGAATAAAGTTCTCTATTAACATTTTGAATAATATGAAACCTATCTATAACAATTTCAGCATTAGGAAACTTATTTCTAATCAACTTCATATAAGGAGTATAAATATCAATACAAATAGCCTTAACATTACTTCTAGCCTCTTTAGAAAATCTGGAAAAATAATTATTTAAAATATACTCAGTTCTACCATCAACTATATCAATAATCTCATGAGTTAAAGCATCTAAAAAAATAAAACTCATACCATTTTTACTATCTTTAGTAAACTTTAACTCATCAAAGCATAAATACTCAGGTAAGGTATTATAGTTAAGAATGTCTACATGGGATTTACATTTATAAAGAGTTCTTATAACAGTATTAACCGATACATTATTCATTTTGGCTATTTGTTTAAAAGATAAAGTATCAGCTAAATCACTCATTATAGAAAACTTAACATTTTTAGAAATACTACAGTATTTATCTACAAAAGAAGTAGTAGCTACAAATTTTTTATTACAAGTTTTACACTTGAAACGTTGCTTTCTTAGTTCCAAATAAGCAGGGATACCTGATATTTTTAATAGATTAATTCTAGTAAGTTCATTAAAGCCGTTTTTAACTACAGTATAACCTTTATTAAGACAACCACAGCATTTACACTTCTTGGGTTTATATGTTAAGGTACCTTTGAATACAAAGTACTTTTGATTATTTTTTATAGTTTCGTTATGTGTTTTCTCAATAGTTATATTTTTATCTTTTATTTGTAGTAGGTTTTTAATGAATTCTCCCTCTTTTATTTCTTTTGTTTTTGTGTTAAAATTATTCATGACAGATATCCTTTCATAGTTTATTTTTTTTGCACTTTAATTATATTGGATATTTGTCTTTTTGTATATTAAAAAACAATACGAGGTATGGATTTTTTCCCATGCCCCGTATTTATTATACAACCAAAAAACTCAGCCGATTAAGTTCGACTGAGTTTTCTTAGTTATCTACTTGTTTTAGTTTGTAGAACTTTTATATCTTTTGATTTGTAAAATAAAGCATATAATACTGTTACAAAGATAGTTAAGACGGCACATAAAATATAGATACCTCTATAAGAAAGTAAGCTGTGTACAGTACCTAGTGCGTACGGTCCGAATCCAAGACCGAGGTCAAGACCGATAAAGTAAGTAGAAAGGGCAATACCTACCTTAGTTGAATCAACCAATTTTAGACAAACGGCTTGACCATTTGACATAAATGTACCATATCCAAGTCCGATTAAAGCACCGGATAATAATAACATAAAACTACCATTTGTAAAACTTAGCATAATTAAACCAAGTGCAAGGAAAACAAAGCTGGGATACATTACGGCATTTTCTCCACGTGCATCAAAAATTCTTCCGGCAAAAGGACGAGTAGCTGTAATAATAAGTGCATAGACAACAAAGAAAAATGCACCTGCTGTACTTAGATGTAAATTATCTGCATAAATTGATAAGAAACCAAGTACACTGGAATACGCAAGTCCGATTAAAAATGCTACTAACGAGATAAATAATACTTTGTACTCAATAAATGTATTTAATGACCAACTATTAAGTAAAGATTTTTGCTCAGCAGACAGTTCAATATTTTGAACCGGAAAAAGAAAACAGAAAGCGGCAACGATTACTGATAATGCAATAGCTAATATAATAATTGCATTAAAACCAAGCATTGGTAACAGCAACATGCCTATAAATGGTCCTACAGCGGCAGCTAAACTGGTGCTAAGTCCATAGTAGTTAATACCTTCGCCGTTACGTGATTTTGGGATATATGCGGTAACAATAGCATTAGCGGCGGTAGAAATAGTACCGTAAGCAAACCCGTTTAAAAATCTAACGGTATCAAGTATGATAATATTATATGAAATAAGATAAGCAGCTGTTGTTATTAAGTAAATCAATGCACCGAAGCGCAAAATTTGTTTTCGACCGGCAATTTCCAATTTTTTACCCATATAAAGACGAGCGATAAGAGTACCTATAATATAAATACCGGCAGCGAAGCCTGCTTCAGCAGCACTGGAGTGAAGTTCGCCGGTAGCAAATTTAGCAGTAATAACCACAAAGCAATAGTAAATTAAAAATACAATAAAATTAATTGAAGTTATTGTGATAAAGCCTTTATTAAATAATTTTTCATTTTGAATAGTGTCACTAGAATGAGTGTCCATTAAAATCTCTCCTTGTAAAAAGTAATCTCTAATTTTTTCTTATATTAACTATAATACTCCTATGAAAATTAATTTTCAATAGGGAATTTTTTCATGAAATGATAAATATTCAATTTTCATCGTACAATAAAGGGAATAAGTTTAATATGTAAAAAACCCCTGAATATAACATTTTTTAATGAGTTTTATAAATAGAGAGATTTTTATTTGCTTAAAACAAAATAATGAAAACGAATTATTTCCAAAGTTTTCAAAAACTCTGTTAAAAGATGAAAACGAAATATTAAACGAAAATATATAACTTAAAATGCTCTTAATATATTTTTAATAATTTTTTAAAATAAGGATAGCTGATTATAATATTGTTTGATTCGGCATTCGGTAAAAGTTACAACGAAATAAAGAGTGTTGAAAGAAACGTTTTGGAAAAGCAGTTAAGTTAATTGCCCAAATAATTAATAAAATATTTAAAAGATGAGATTTTAATAAGAAAAAGTGTGATAAGAATATTAATGCTTATGGTGATTGTATTATTGTTATCGGCTGTATTAATTATACTTTATTAAAATTTGAAAGTAGTTTAAATATTAGTGATTTATAGAAGTAATTGTCAGATATTTTTAAAAAGTTTTAAAAAAGATATTGACAATTTTTAAAGTGTTTGTTAAAATAATGGCAAAGATAGAAAGAAGGAGAAAGAAATAAATGAGACTGTATCAAGTTGACGTATTACAACTGAATATTCGTTGGCAAAGCCACTAGATATGGAGTCGATCTTGTTTCTTAATCAAAAAGCATAGATACGACTCTCAACTGAGAAGTGAGTATCTATGTGGATTATTTGTGATACATGAACAAAGACCACATAGGAATATATCCGGGTGGTCTTTTATTATACTTTTGTTCATAGTAAGACTGTCGGGATAATGCCGGTGGTCTTTTTTTCGCATAGATACGCTTCGAAAATATATTAAAAATATTATTAACAAATTTAAAGGAGATATCAAAATGAAAATTAATAAAATTTTTGTAGCATTCGCAGTATTATTAGCATGCGTATTAGGTTATGGGGTTTATACGCATAATAAGGGTGATGAAACTTCTAAGCAACAGGAAAACAAAGAGGTTAAGGTTGGTGTACTTCAGCTGCTAAGTCATCCGGCTTTAGATCAGATTTATAAAGGCTTGGAGGATGGACTTGCAAAAGAAGGATATATTGTCGGGAAAAATTTGAAAATTGATCTACAAAATGCTCAAGGGGATCAAAGTAATTTGGCGAGTATGGGGCAAAAATTAGTAAGTGATAACAATGATATTTTAGTCGGTATTACTACACCTGCAACCCTGTCATTATCAAATTCAACAAAAGAAAAAACTATTATTATGGCAGGTATTACATATCCGGTAGAGGCGGGATTGATTCAGGCAGAAGATAAACCGGGCAATAATATTACCGGAGTTAGTGACAGAACACCGATTAAACAGCAACTTGAAGTCATGAAAAAAGTTCTACCTAATATGAAAAGAGTCGGTATTCTTTATACAGCGAGTGAAGATAATGCGGTAAAACAAGCTCAGGAGGCGGAAAAATTGGCTAAAGAATTGGGGCTTGAAACAAAAACGGCAACGGTAGCAAATACAAATGATATACAACAAGTAACGGAAAATTTGGCATCACAAACAGATGCAATCTTTGTTCCGATTGATAATACAATAGCAAGTGCAATGGCAACAGTGGTGAAAGTAACGGATGCTAAAAAAAATTCCGGTCTTTCCGTCAGCTGATACTATGGTAGCGGACGGTGGAGTATTGGGACTTGGAGTTGATCAATATAAAATTGGGCTTGAAACTGCTAAAGTAGTTGCCAAAGTCTTGAAAGGTGAAGATACAAAAACAATGCCAATAGTGTTGGCAAATAAAGGAGTTATTTACTTAAATGAAGCAAAAGCTAAACAGTTAGGTATTGAAATTCCAAAAGATATTAAAGATAAAGCAAAAATAGTTGATAAAAAATAATGTATTACAACTAATGTGTATGTTGTTTGTGTAATATTGATAGTAGAGGTAAATTATATATGGATTTAATTATATCGGCAATAGCTCAAGGTATGCTATGGGGGTTATTGTCATTAGGTTTATTTATCAGTTTTAGGGTATTAAATATTGCGGATATGACGACAGAAGGTGCATATCCGTTAGGTGCGGGTGTGTGTGTTATTTGTATTCATAACGGAATAAATCCTATTGTCGCAACATTAATAGCGATGTTTGCGGGAATGGTTGCTGGGATTATTACCGGTTTTCTTATTACGATATGCAAAATTCCCAGTTTGTTGGCAGGAATTTTAACTATGACAGCACTTCTTTCTGTAAATCTTCGTATTATGGGAAGACCTAATTTAAGTTTGTTAAATAAAGATACAATTTTCAGTAAATTATCACAGTTGGGTTTACCGACACATTATGATACTGTGTTAGTCGGTTGTTTGTTGTCAATATTAATTATCTTAGCGATGTCATTATTTTTTTCAACAGAATTAGGGCAAGCACTCATTGCTATCGGTGATAACAAAAAAATGGCAACTGCGTTGGGTATTTCAACAAAAAATATGACAATTTTAGGTTTAATGCTCGCTAATGGGATTATATCGTTAGCCGGTGCGATCTTAGCACAAAATAACGGGTATTCAGATGTTAATAGTGGCATTGGAGTGATTGTTGTAGCTTTGGCAGCTATTATTATTGGCGAAGTTATTTTTAAAGATGTAAGTTTTACACAACGTTTAGCCTGTATTATTTTTGGTGCTATTATCTACCGTTTGTTATTGGTTGGTGTTCTTAACCTAAATATTATTGCGGCAAATGATTTTAAATTAATCTCAGCGTTGGTGATTACATTATTCTTAACGTTATCGCAATTAAAGGTAAATAAAAGAGGCGGAAAGTAAAATGTCAAACATCGAAATAAAAAATATTAATAAAACATTTTTCCCTAATACCAATAGAGCACAACACGCTTTAATTGATGTTAATTTAACAATAAATAATGGAGACTTTATTACTATTTTGGGAGAAACGGAGCCGGAAAATCAACGTTTCTTAATGCTATTGCAGGTTCGTTTTTATTGGATAGCGGTGAAATTTTAGTGGACGGGAAAGATATTAGTAAAATTGTTGAATATAAACGTGCGGAGTTCATAAGTAGAGTTTTCCAAAATCCTTTAGATGGGACAGCGCCACGTATGACAGTTGCTCAAAACATGGCATTGGCACTTCGACGTGGTAAAATAAGGGGATTGAAAAAATCAATAACAAAAGAAGATAGGGTATTATTTAAACAGTTATTAAAAACTTTGGAGTTAGGACTGGAGGATAGGCTTGATAGTGAAATGGGACTTTTATCCGGAGGGCAAAGGCAGGCTATTGCACTGCTGATGGCTACGGTAAAGACGCCAAAATTATTACTTCTTGATGAGCATACTGCAGCACTTGATCCTAAAACTCAGAAAAAAATAATGGAATTAACACGAAAAAAAGTCGAAGAAAAAAAATTAACGGCATTGATGATAACGCACAATATTCAAGATGCGGTAAAATATGGAAATCGTATTATTATTTTACATCGTGGACGTTTAATTAAGGATATATGTAATGAAAAAAAAGAAAAGTTAGATTCGAAAGCAATTTATGAGTTGTTATATAATTTAGAAGATACGGAATAATAAGAGAACCAGCTTAAAAATATTTTTAGGCTGGTTTTTATATTTGATTAGTAAAAATAATTGCAATGATAATAACTATCATCAGTTATTGTAAGTATATTATTTTTATTTTTATTTCCATAATATTAAAAATATATGGGTTGCAATATATAAAATACGAAGATTAGTTTTTAAATTTAATATTAACAACCAAAGAAGCTAAAGTAATTAAATAATAGAGTTTACTAATTATTAAATTATACTTTTTGTTTCAATTAATAAAAAAATATTTAAAACAGTAGAAAGAGAAAAGTTATTATAATTTATTAACAAAAAAAATTATATTCAAGCATATAAAATGCTATAAATAGGAGTTTTCAAATGATAATATATATCATTTTCAAAATTAAAATAAATAAAAATATAATTTATAAAAATGAAAATAAAAAAATAGATAAACTGCACAATAAATTAAATAATAAAAAATAGCTGTATAACAAAAATGATAAAAAAATAACATTTCGCTATTTTTTTAAGAATATAAAATGTTGCGTTACTAAAAGAACAGCTGTATAATAACAGTGAGAATTATAGAAGGGAGATTTAGAAAATGGAATATATTTTTCCGCTTAAGCAACATGTAGGCGCCCCGTCTGAAGTAATAGTAGAGAAAAACTCTACTGTAGCAAGAGGTGAAATGATAGCAAAAAAACCGGATGCCGCATTGGGTAGTAATATATTTTCAAGTGTCAGTGGAATAGTAACTGATGTAACAGAAGAAAAAATAGTCATTGAAGAAAAAGATACAGATTTCTCTACATACAAACCGTTAACCTCTACTACACCTGAAGATTTAATAGCAGAATCGGGTCTGGTAGGATTAGGCGGCGCAGGGTTTCCGACTGCCGTGAAACTTGGAATACGTTTTGAAAATGGAACCGGAACAGTAATTGTTAATGCAGCAGAATGTGAACCGATATTATCACATAATATCGCACGTATAGAAGATAAGCCGGAAAATCTTCTTAAAGGATTGCGTATCGTAATGAATATAGTTAATGCTAAAAAAGGAATTATAGCGTTAAAAGGTATTCATTCGGAAGCTGTGCAAATATTAAAATCAGCTGTTCAAGATGATGATATTACCATTTTTGAATTGGAAAATATTTATCCGATGGGAGAAGAGCGTGCTATTATTAGAGAAAGTTTAGGAGTGTTGTTAAAACCGGATAAATTACCGTCAGAAGCAGATGCTGTAGTAATTAATGTAGAAACGGTGTTGAAAGTAAGAGAGATAGTAGAAGAGAAAAAACCGTTGATTGATAAAGATTTAACAGTAGCAGGTAAACTGACGGATGCCGGTAGTATCCATGTGTTATTCGATGTTCCTTTAGGGTCATCGGTCGGCTCACTATTTGATAAATGTGGAGGTTTAGATAAAGAGTATGGTGAGTTGATTATGGGAGGACCTTTTACAGGGAAAAGAACATATGTTGAAGCGCCGATTGTAAAAACTACAGGTGGTTTAATTGCCGCAGAAAAATTCTTACCAAGTCCTGAAAAAATAGGAGTATTGGTTTGTGCGTGCGGTGCAAATGAAGAAAGACTTCGTGAACAAGCAGCTAGTATGAATAGTGAAGTAGTAGGTGTGGAGTTCTGTAAAAATGCTATGTTGATGAAAAATGGAACCAGAAAATGTTTAAATCCGGGAATTTGTCCGGGACAAGTACAAAAGGTAATGTCACTAAAAAAAGCAGGTGCGCAGGCTGTTTTAATCAGCAACTGTACAGACTGTACGAATACTGTAATGTCTTGTGCTCCACAATTAAAATTGCCGGTTTACCATTGTACTGACGGTGCATTAAGATCCGTTAACTATAAACTGATAAGAAAATTTAAAAACTAATACGAGAGGAGAAGATATGAATATGGAATTTCGCTGACATATTTAAAATTATAAAGTAATATACATAAAAATAATACATATTGGGAGGTAAAACAATGTCTATTACAGTAGAAACATTAGAAAAACACTTAAAAGATCCAGCGATTTTTTGTTGTAGAAGAGAGAAAGGTCAAGTGATCGGAGCTGCCGATTTAGAAGATCCGGGTCTATTCGAAGACATGATTGATGCGGGATTGCTAACATTAAGTCCTGACGGGCTTACTATAGAAGAAGTGTTAGGAAGTACATTATTGGAAGATGTAGAAGCTTTAACACCGATAAAAAAAGAGTACTTGGATAAAGTAAACGAAGTACAAAAAGATATTACAGAAGAAAAACAAGGAAACGTGGTTGAAGAAGTAAAAGATGCTAAATCATCGGTTTATACACAAACAACTCACGGAGGTAATGGAATGATTCATATAGAAATTGGTAAAGCCGAAAAATTTGAAGGATTGAAATTAGATGTTCCTGTAGTAGTGGGTGCCGGAAATGCTCCGGAAGTGGCAGAAGCACCTGAAAAAGAAGAAAAATCAGGTGAGAAAAAAGTAATCCGCACATTAACTAAAAAACATATCAAAATAACAGATGTAAAATTAGGAGACAAAACTTCTATCAAAGATGGTGTTATTACAATTGATAAAAAATTAGCAAAAGCTGCACTTGGTGAAGATGAATTATGTAAAAAATTAGAGTTAGATGTTATCTATCCTGATAAACGTCACATCTACACTGAAACAATTATGGACGTGTGTCCTATTGCAACAAAAGTAGAAGGAAAACTTGGTGAAGGTGTAACTAAAGTATTAGATGGTGTAGTATTCATGCTAACCGGTGTTGATGAAGACGGAGTTCAAGTGCATGAATTCGGTTCTTCAGAAGGATTCTTAGATGAAAAAATGTTCTATGGACATCCGGGCTGTGCAGATGAAAACGACATTATTATTCGTTGTCATGCAACAATCGAACGATTATCAGGTATGACAAGACCGGGACCTTTTGCAGCACATAAATGTCAAGACTTTATTGTACAAGCAATTCGTGAAGAATTAAAACATTATGACGGTGAAGTAGTAAGAGAAGAAATATGTGAAGATGTAAGAAGAAGCGGTAACCCACGTGTTGTATTGGTTAAAGAAATTATGGGACAAGGTGCTATGCACGATAATGTTATTTGTCCGACAGAACCATGTGGTATCATTGGAGGTCAAAAAAATGTTGACTGCGGTAACGTGCCGATTATTTTAACACCGAACCAAGTACGTGACGGTTCTATTCACGCTTTAACTTGTATCGGACCTGCAACAAAAGAAATGACTCGTCACTACATTCGTGAACCGCTTGTAGAAGGTTTAGCAGAAGATGCAGAACTTGATTTAATCGGGGTTATCTGTGTTGGTTCACCACAAGTAAATGATGAAAAATTATGGGTATCTGAACGTTTAGGATCTTTATTTGAATCATTAGACTTAGACGGTGTAGTTATCACAACAGAAGGATTTGGTAACAACCATATAGACTTTATCGAACATATCGGTCAAGCAGGGGTAAGAGATATTCCGGTAGTAGGGGTTTCATTCTGTGCTTATCAAGGTCAGTTAGTAGTGGGTAACAAATATGCTACTGCTATGGTAGAAGAAAATATCGATAAAGGCGGATTTGAAAATGATATAGCCGGATGTTCTTGTGTAACACCGTCAGTAGCAGCACGTGCAATTCAAATGTTGAAAAACAAAATGGCAGGCGTAGAAGTAAAACCGGCAGAGAAAAAATGGAATAATGACGTTATTAATGCTAATAACAAACTTTTAGGTCTTCCGGAAACAGTATTAGTAGACAGTAAAACATATCACTAATTTAGGAGTAATAATGGATTATATTATAAATCCGGTAATGATGGGCGGCATAATTAAGGAAGTAAAAGATGATAAAGTAAAAATTCATCTTCACGGTCGTTTAGGCGTGATTACTGTACCGACAAAACTAATTAAGACAGATAATATTTTAGAGATGGGACATGTATTAGAATTTTACTTTAGTTATATTCAAGTAATGGAAGACCCTTATGAATATGATAGTTCAGATATACTTTATGAGGAAATGCAACCATGTTTACTGGGAGGAAAAATTACTCAAGTAAATGATACTGCCATAGAAGTAGCAATAATGGACGGATTGGGTACTATAGCTGTACCAAGACGTTGGGCGTTTACAACTGTGGTGTTAGAAGAAAATCAAGATGTAGAATTTTATCTTAGTCACATGAGAGTGATAGGAAAAAAGGAAATTACATTAGCTAGAGCTTAAGGAGAAAATACAATGAAATTAACAACAAAACCAGGGATGCAATCAGAAATTTTCGTGCCTATTACACCTAAAGCAATATTTACAGAACTAAAAAAACCGTTAAGCGAATGTAAAGTTGCATTTATTACAGCAGGTGGAATACATATCAAATCACAAGAACCGTTTAATACATCAGGGGACTTTACATATCGTACAATTCCGTTTGATACACCATCTAGTGAATTAATGGTAACACATGGTGGTTTTGATAACTCTGATATTAATAAAGATCCAAACGCAATGTTACCGATTGATAGATTACATGAATTGGTAGCAGAAGGATTTATCGGATCATTATCAAAAGAAACATATACATTTATGGGTGGAGGCGGTAACGTCGAAAAATTCACCAATGAAACAGGACCGGAAATTGCTAGAAAATTAAAAGAACAAGGTGTAGATATTGTATTATGTACAGGTGGATGTGGTACATGTCACCGTTCAGCAACTATCGTAACACGTTGCTGTGAAGAACAAGGAATGAGTTGCTGTGTAATTGCTGCACTACCACCAATTGCTCGTCAACAAGGGGCACCACGTATTACTGCACCTCACGTACCAATCGGTTCAAATGCAGGGGAACCTAATAATATCCCTATGCAAACAGCAATTGTTAAAGAATCATTAGAATGGGTAAGAGATTGTCCAAGTTTTAATGAAACAAAAATATTACCTTATGAATACCGTCATAACGTGTAATATTGAATGTATATAGAAATGAAGAAGGGGGGTATCCTCCTTCTTTGTTTGGAAAGGAGTTGTAGCTATGGGGTTAGGACCGAGTATAAAAATGACAACGCTTCATCACTATCGATGCCCACTTGTAGAGGTGGCGACAAAAGATAATGATATTGAAATAGTTGGAATTATAGTAAGCGGTGTTTCTGAAAGTTATGATGACAAGGTTTATTCAGCTAAGAGAGTAGGTGATATAGCTAAGGCCTTGCAGGTAGACGGTGCTTTAGTAGCTATCGACGGTTGGGGAAATCACCATATTGATTTTGTTAATATAATTGAAAGTCTCGGGAAAAACGATATTTCAAGTATAGGTCTTAGTTTTATCGGTTTGCAGGGACGATTGGTATGTACAAATCAATATATAGATTGTATCATAGACATAAATAAGGGAACAACAGGCTATGAATCATGTATGGTAGGCGAGAATAACTTGACGGATTATGACGCTAAAAAAGCAGTGGCAATTTTGAAAAATAAGTTAAGTAAACAACAACGATTGAATAATATAAACAGCAATAAAGAGTTAAGAGTAGGGAAGTTAACCAAAAAAGTGTTTACTATTAACGAAGTAACGTTCGGTGAAAAAACGGAGCTGATTGATAATAAGCTAATTATCAGAAAAAATATAGCTAGGACATTTATCTCATTTGATAAGAGAATTAAACAAATAAAAGTAAACATTATAAAACCGCATGAACATAATATTTTTGTCAATTCTAACTTAGATTGCATGCCAATAGCGTGTAAATATTCCGGAGAATTAGGAGAAGGTGTAACGCATGAATTAGCTGGTGTTACAGTTATGGTAACCGGAGTAAAAATAGGAACGGGTTATCAACCGGCGAATATCGGATCATCAGAAGGTGTATTAAAGGATAGAGTATATTTCGATAGAGCAGGGACACCCGGTACATCTGATTATATAATTCATATTGATTTCTCGTTTTTTGACGGAGAAGGTCGAACAGCGGATGGAGTTATCGGTGCACATCGACTGGCGGATTTAATTGTTCAAGAAATTCGTGGTGTATTGGTAAAAGTAGATAATATTCCATATAAAAAGTATGAGTATTATGATGTAAGAAAACCTGATAAAGCTAAAGTGGTTATTGTGAAAATAGTATCCGGTTTGGGAAATATGTATGATACGGTATTATTTCCTTTAGAACCGGGTGGAATACTTGGGGGACGTAATATAAGAGATAGTAGAAATCTGCCTTATGTAATAAGTGTAAATCAATGTCGTGATGGTGTTATTCATTCCTTGTTGTAAAATTATAAAATAATTAAATATTTTTTGAAGAAATAAGTTAGAAAGCAATGATGTAAATTAGAATAAAATATATAGTAGTTTTTGATAAAGGTTTAATAAAAACACTTAATATTTAATTTTAAATAAGTGTTCTACTTGCTTATTTTTAAAAATTATAGTTAGATATGAAGTTTAGATTATTTGATTAAGAAAAATTTATAAGAAAGAGGATTATTGTTTAATTTGATTTAATTACCAAGTTAAATAATAATCCTTTTTTACGTTTAACCTAAATACTGTCCGATTAATATACCTATGTATGTTCCGATAATATAACCAAGGGTGCCGACCAACATTGCCGGAGCAACGAGTGAATTCCAACCTTTTGAAATAGCCATAGCGGCAGCTGTTGTAGGGCCACCTATATTGGCATTTGAGGCGATAATAGCCTCTTCAATAGAAAAACGAAATAATTTAGCCGCTCCAAAGGTTACAAGCATATTAACAATTATCATTATTGCACAAAATAGAAGTAATAATGGTGATTTTTCAACAATTGCTTGAATTGAAGCAGGAATTCCAATGACAACAAAGAAAATATAAATGAGAAAAGTTCCTATTTCATTAGCACCTTTAAATGATGTGAAGTATTTAGGAAAAAGTGATGCTAATAGTACGGTCAGCGTTGTTACTAATAGATATTTGTTAGAAATAAATGCTATCAGAGGCGATTTGCCTAGGGAAGCGAGGTAAGTAGATAAGCTAAAGCTAATAGCTACTATAATAACCGCAGTGGCAAAAGTAAATGCAATATCTCTAACTGCTACAGTCGTTTTGCTGCTATCGCTACTGTGTTGCTGTATATTCGTTTTATTATCGAATGTTGTGATAAAAAATTTTCTAAATATTGGAAGAGTAGGTATAACTATAAGTATGAAAAAGTACAACACCATTAGCAAATTATCACTAACCGTTGCAGCGGAAATCAAATCAGCGGGTACTTCAAAAGCACTCGCAACAGCAACAAAGTTAACTCCTCCACCAATATACGAACCGGTCATCACCCCGGCAATATGATTAAGTGCCGGTACGAGATTATGTAAAGCAAGATAACCGAAAACTGCACCTAATATTGTTCCAAGTGAGCTGATAAGAAAAATAATAACCATTCGTCCGCTTTCACGCCAAATTTTTCTTAAATCACATTGGAAGAGTAACATCGCCACTGCAAGCGGAACAACGTATGTCCAGATTGTATCATATACTGGAGATTCAAGCGGAATAACATGTAGGTTACTTAACGTTGCGGCAATAATAAGACCGATAATCGCCCCGCTAATTTTAGAGGCCCAACGATATTTTTCTTCTAAATAGATACTTAACGTTGCGATAGCTATAATAATTGCCCATAATGCCCATGTGTTTTCTGAATTTATCATGATATGTACACCCTTTCATTAAATAATTAATATTATTATACAATAAAATATTAAATAAAACTATTATAAAAAACTGCTTAAATAATGAGTTTCTTGTAGATATTCATATTATTGTTAAAAATTATTTAAAAGTTTGTAGGAATTATCTGAAAAAATATTTTATAGTTATATGGATTTTAATGTAATTGTTAAGGTTAGTATATGTAATCAATTATAAAAGTTCCCCATATATCCGATAAAAAGTTTTATAGATAATTATGGGGATATAGTTATTAACGGCGTCTATTATAATAAATATAGTAGACGGCAAATAATACTACAATACAGTACAATGTAAAGTTTGGATTATTAAGATAAAATAACATTGCACGATTGGATGAACGCATTAAAACACCTTGAATAATAGACGGTGCAAATAAAATTGCCAGTATATAGACGCTTTTTACACGTTGAGCTACCAGAAGAAGTACAACTAATAAACCAACTAATAAAAAAATTGCTAGATATTTATTGATTATAATATTAAACATTGCAGGGAACGTGAAAGGATTATAATAGACAATAAGTGCCAGTGTCATAATTATAATTGTAATAATGGTATTTTTAGTACGTTCATCTAGTTTTGATTTATTAGTGTATAAAAATATATAACTCAGATAAAAGCCGCCATAAACCAATAAAGCGACGGCAAATGCTTCGGCAATATTGAGAATAGCAAACGGGTTGACTAAGATAGGTCCAAGATAAAACAGCATATAAATGCCTGTAGATATTAGTAAATTTCGTTTTAATGTAGTCATAAAAATCTCCTGAAAATTAATTATTTTAACAAACCGGAAAGTCCATAAGCAAGAAAAGAAAAAATAATAATTATAATTATTAAAACAACGGCACTGGTGTTAAAAGTATATAATAGAGGAACTGCCAAGACTGAAGTAATAATTGGAATTAAAATATTTCTTTCTAAAAAGAACGAAATCATAAGATTAATCGCAAATGATGCAAAGGTAAAAAATAATATCAGTATAAGTCCCATTTTTGATAAGTTATTTTCTTTGGAAAAATGTAAAAATAAAAATGGAACAACATAGTAAAAAATACTCGTAATTAAAAAAGTAAGTAAAACATTTTTAGTTTTCATGACATCTCCTAGGTTTAAATATAAATATATACCTCTCTAATTTTAATAGTTTAATGTAAATAAGTCTAGTAATTTATGTTGAATAGTAGGAAAATATTTTTTGATAACGGTTGAAAATATTTCAGATTTAACTTGTTAAAAAAGTTTAATTAGAGTAAAATAAATATAACAATACTAAAAAGGAGAATTGAAATTATGTCAAAAGTTCATGTATTTGATCATCCATTAATCCAACATAAACTATCTTTTATCAGGGATAAGAGAACGGGTTCAAAAGACTTTAGACAACTTACTAACGAAGTAGGGTCTTTAATGGCTTATGAGATAACTCGTGATCTGCCGTTGGAAGAAGTAGAAGTTGAAACACCGATTCAAGTTACTACTTGTAAACGACTTTCCGGTAAAAAGATAGTTTTTGTTCCTATTTTGAGAGCAGGTTTAGGGATGGTAGACGGTTTAATGAATTTAATACCATCGGCAAGAGTAGGGCATGTCGGGTTATATCGTGACCCTGAAACTCTTCAACCACATGAGTATTTTGTAAAAATACCAAGCAAACCGGAAGAACGTTTATTTATTGTCGTTGATCCGATGTTAGCAACCGGTGGATCGGCTATAGCAGCCATAAATTCATTAAAACAACGTGGAGTAAGTGATATTAAATTTATGTGTTTAATAGCAGCTCCGGAAGGAGTAGAGGCATTACGTTTAGCGCATCCTGATGTGGATATTTTTATAGCAGGTTTAGATGAAAAATTAAATGATCATGGTTACATCGTACCCGGATTAGGCGATGCGGGGGATAGAATTTTCGGAACTAAATAATGAAAAAGTGATTTTTTCATAAAATTTTGTAAAATTTTAGAAATGGCTGGTAAATATTTTAAAATGGTATTATAATATTCAATAGGTATTTCTTGAATTTATCATACAACAGATTTAGAAATATAAGATACATAAGAAAAGAGGTGAGAGAAATATATGGAAGAGCATACATATCTTATTACCAAAATGTTTGGCTATGACATAACGGTCAATATTCCTAGTGTAATCACAACTTTAATTACACTGTTGCTTACTTTTATTTTTGTGATGTTTATTACTAGTAGAATAAAATTAAGACCTGATAGCAAACGACAAAATGCAGCTGAGTTACTTGCAGTTTTTGTTAGCGATAACGTTATCAAAGGTAATGTAAGCTGGAAGAAGTATGGTAAAGGATTGTGGGCAACGGCACTAACACTTATTTCCCTTATTGCTGTAGCTAATACTATTGGTGTTCTGATAGAAGTAAGTTATGATGAAGTAGTTTATGTAAATTCAGTAACAGCGGATCCGACATTTACTTTCTCTCTTGCGTTGTTAGTTATAATCTTTACTCACTATGCAGGAATTAAGTACAAAGGAACAAAACATTACTTTAGCACATATACATCTGCGGGTATAGGTATTACACCGTTTAAGGTATTAGAGGAGTTTACAAATCTTCTAACCTTATCAATGCGTTTATTCGGTAATATTTATGCCGGAGAAGTTTTATTAGCACTTTTAGCATCACTTGCAACAGTTGGTGTTTTCGGTGCAATAGCCGGTATAGCCGGGTTGGTAGTGTGGAAAGGATTCTCACTATTTATTGGTGTTATCCAAGCGTATATCTTTACGATATTAACATTTACATATTTATCACATAAAATTAGTGATGAGCATTAATTTGCATTTTATATAACAAACACAAAAAATGTGTAAAATTAATAATTAATAAAAATTTATTTATTATCCAAGGAGGAAAATATAATTATGGTAGGATTAATTGGAGCAGGATTGGCAGCAGGATTGGCAGCGATTGGTGCCGGTATTGGTAACGGATATTTATTCGGTAAATTTATGGAAGGTGTTTCTCGTCAACCTGAAATCGAACCTAAACTTAAATCTAATGCGTTTGTAATGTTTGCACTTGTTGAAGCGGTGCCTATCTTAGCTATCGTAGTAGCGTTTATTCTTTCATTCAAATAATAAGTATATCCGATTAAAAGAACAACAAGAAGAACAGGAGCAGTCAGCAAATGAAAAATTTAGTATTTTTAGCTACTGAACACTCTTCTCATCAAGGTTTTAACTTGGGGAATATGGCTATTAATATGGTAGCTGTATTAATCTTATTGGTATTACTGAAAAAATTTGCTTGGGATAAATTAATTGATATGTTGGATGAACGTCAGCAGTTGGTAAACAATCAACTGGATGATGCAGCCAAAAATCAAAAAGAAGCATTGGTTTTACTTGAAGAAAATCAAGAAAAATTAAAAAATGCCCAAAAAGAAATAAAGGCAATGATGGAAGACGCACGTGAACAATCTAAGATTGAAAAACAGGCAATTCTTGATGAAGCTCGAAAACAAGCGGAACAATTAAAAGTAAATGCTCAACAAGATATTGAAGATGAGAAGAAAAGGGCACTTGAAGAAATTAACAAACAAGTTGCTGAACTATCTGTATTAGTAGCTTCTAAAATTTTGGAAAAAGAACTTAGTGAGTCACATGGTGATTTCGTAGAAAAAGTTATAAAAGAGGTAGGGGTGAAATAATGAGTAAATCAGTGCTTGCTAATAAAATCGGAGATTCATTATTCGATGTTGCACGTGACAGTAGCTCATTAGAAGAAGTTCTTAATGATTTGAAAGAAGTTGCTTTAGCAATTACTTCAAATGACGATTTTATTACTTTGATGAACAACCCTAATATAGAAAAAAAACAGAAAATAGAATTAATAGATGCTGCATTTACCAATGTAAATCGAAATGTTGTTAATGTAGTCAAAATATTAGCAGGAAACTTGCAAATCAGCTTAATAAATTTTGTTCTGGAAGAATTTGAAGAACGTTTTAATAGATATTCGAAAAATATTCTTGTTAAAGTCGAGTCTGCTAGTCAACTTACACAAGAACAAATTTCAGAATTAAAAGAAAAACTTAAAGCTAAGTTGCAACTAGATAATGTAGAAGTTAGTAATGTAATTGATAAGAGTTTAATCGGTGGTTTGAAAATAACTTATAATAATAAAGTTATTGATGCCAGTATAAAAGCAAGATTAAATAGCATAAAAAAACAAATTTCTAATATCTAGTAGAAATTGAAACAAGGAGGGACATAAATGGCTATTAAAGCTGAAGAGATTAGTGCATTACTAAAATCGCAAATAGAAAATTATCAGTTTGAAGTTAAGTCAACGGATGTCGGAACAGTAATTGAAGTAGGGGACGGTATAGCACGTGTATATGGTCTTAACGAAATAATGAGTGGAGAGCTTGTTGAATTTACAAAAACCGGAGTTATGGGGCTTGCTCAAAACCTTGAAGATACTAATGTCGGGATTGTAATTTTAGGACCAACTACCGATATTAAAGAAGGTGATGAAGTAAGACGTACCGGACGTGTTATGGACGTTCCTGTTGGAGAAGAATTAATTGGACGTGTAGTAGATCCGTTGGGTCAACCGGTAGACGGGCGTGGTCCGGTAAATACAAATAAAAGAAGACCGATAGAATCGCCGGCTGTCGGAGTTATGGGGCGTAAATCTGTATCTGTTCCATTCCAGACAGGTATTAAAGCGATAGACTCATTGGTACCGATTGGGCGAGGACAACGTGAACTTATTATCGGTGATAGACAAACAGGTAAAACAGCTGTTGCAATAGATTCAATTTTGGCTCAAAAAGGTCAGGATGTTATTTGTATCTACGTTGCTATCGGTCAAAAAGAATCAACAGTTCGTAGTGTTGTTGAAACGTTAAAAGAACATGGGGCATTAGAATATACCATTGTTGTAACAGCAGCGGCTTCGCAACCGGCACCGTTACTATATATAGCACCGTATGCAGGGGTAGCTATGGCTGAAGAATTTATGTTTAATGGAAAAGATGTAGTAATAGTATATGATGATTTATCTAAACAAGCAGCAGCTTATCGTGAGTTATCATTACTACTTAAACGTCCACCGGGGCGTGAGGCATATCCGGGGGATGTATTCTATCTGCACAGCCGTTTATTAGAACGTGCGGCACGTGTTAACGAAGATTTTGGTGGTGGAAGTATTACAGCATTACCGTTTGTTGAAACCCAAGCCGGGGATATTTCTGCGTATATTCCAACTAATGTTATTTCTATTACAGACGGGCAAATTTTCTTACAATCAGACCTATTTTTCTCTGGTATCAGACCGGCAATTAATGCAGGATTGTCCGTATCTCGTGTAGGGGGATCTGCACAAATTAAAGCCATGAAAAAAGTATCAGGGACATTACGTCTTGACTTGGCATCATACAGAGAACTGGAAAGTTTTGCACAATTCGGTTCTGATTTAGATCCGGCAACTCGTGAAAAACTTGAACGAGGTAAACGTACGGTAGAGGTATTAAAACAAGATTTACATAAACCTATTCCTGTAGAAAAACAAGTAATGATTTTATATGCTCTAACACATGGTTATTTAGATGATGTTGAAGTGAAAGATATACATAGATTTGAACAAGAATTATATGCTTATCTTGATGCACATCCGACAGAAGCTATAAGACATATACAAGAAACAAAAGATTTACCTGAAGAAAAAGTTATGAATGAAGTTATTGAAACATTCAAAAAAACTTTTGCTTAGTGTAAATTATTCAGTAGAAAAAGGTGGTGAACTAATTGGCGTCACTAAGAGATATAAAAAATAAAATCAACTCGACGAAAAAAACTAGTCATATCACTAAAGCGATGGAGATGGTATCAACATCTAAATTACTAAAAGCACAGACCAATACTCAAAAATTTAATCCCTACATGAAAAAAATGCAGGAAGTAATGGCTACTATTTTTTCAAAAGAGGGTAGTATTAAACACCCAATGTTGGAAAAAAGAGAACTGAAAAAAACTCTTTATGTAGTTATTACCAGTGATAGCGGATTATGTGGAGGGTTTAACTCCAATATTATAAGAAATTTTGTTAATACTACAAAAGAGCGACATACAAGTCATGATGAATATGGTATAGTTGCAATAGGTAATTATGGTGCTGAATTTTTCAGAAAAAATGGTTATAGCATCGTTGAAAGTTACAGAGATATACCGGATGAGCCAAGTTTCACTCAGGTTAAGGAGATTACTAATAAAGTTGTGGGATATTTTACTGATAAAAAATATGATAAAATCTATCTCCACTACAATCACTTTGTTAGTATGATTCAACAAGTTGTAACGGAAGATCAAGTTCTTCCGATAGAAAATACAACACAGTTTAAAAATTCTAATAACCAAGTAACAGGTGCTTATGAATTTGAACCCGGGGAAGAAGCGGTATTAGATGTACTGTTACCACAATATGCAGAGAGTATGATTTATGGAAGTATATTGGACAGTAAGGCTAGTGAACATTCTGCAAGAAAAACAGCTATGAAAAATTCAACTGATAATGCAGGAAATATTATTGATACACTTACGATTAAATATAATCGTGCAAGACAAGCAGCAATCACACAGGAAATTACCGAAATTGTTAGTGGAGCGGCGGCTGCAAAATAGAAAGAAGAAAGGAGAAGCTATTAAGTTAGCAAACAACATATGAATAAAGGTTATATTCTCCAAGTTATGGGACCTGTAGTAGACGTTAAGTTCGAATCAGGGCATATGCCTAATCTATTGAATGCTCTTGAAGTATTTGTAGATAAAGGTGATGGAAATAAAGAAAAATTAGTTCTTGAAGTTTCTCTTGAAATTGGTGATAATGTCGTTAGAACTATAGCGATGTCGTCTACTGATGGATTAAATAGAGGAGCGGAAGTAGTAGATACAGGAGCACCAATTTCAGTGCCGGTTGGAAACTTTACTCTTGGGCGTGTATTTAACGTTTTAGGTGAAGCGGTGGATCATGGGGAAGAAGCTGATAGCAATGTAAGAAAAGATTCTATCCATAAAGAAGCGCCAACCTTTGAAGAATTATCTACTCATGTAGAAGTATTGGAAACAGGTATTAAAGTAATAGACTTACTTGCACCTTATATTAAAGGTGGGAAAATCGGATTATTCGGAGGTGCAGGTGTTGGTAAAACGGTTCTTATCCAAGAACTTATTAACAACGTTGCGCAACAACACGGTGGTCTTTCGGTATTTACCGGAGTAGGAGAACGTACTCGTGAAGGTAATGACTTGTATTATGAGATGAAAGATTCAGGTGTTATTAATAAAACTGCCATGGTATTCGGACAGATGAACGAGCCGCCCGGAGCACGTATGCGTGTTGCATTAACAGGATTGACAATGGCTGAATACTTCCGTGATGAAGAAGGACAGGACGTATTGTTATTTATTGATAATATTTTCCGTTTTACGCAAGCAGGATCTGAGGTGTCTGCATTACTTGGGCGTATGCCGTCTGCCGTTGGTTATCAACCGACACTTGCTACAGAGATGGGGCGTCTTCAAGAGCGTATTACATCGACGAAAAAAGGTTCTGTTACATCTATTCAGGCGATCTATGTTCCTGCCGATGATTATACCGACCCGGCACCGGCTACAACATTTGCTCACTTAGATGCAACAACTAACCTTGAACGTGCATTAACTGAAATGGGTATCTATCCGGCAGTTGATCCGCTGGCTTCTACATCACGTGCTTTAGCACCGGAGATTGTAGGAGAAGAGCACTACCAAGTTGCGACAAGAATTCAAAGAACACTTCAAAAATATCGTGAATTACAAGATATTATTGCTATCTTAGGTATGGACGAACTTAGTGATGAAGATAAGAAAACCGTTGATAGAGCAAGACGTGTTCAATTCTTCTTATCACAAAACTTCCATGTTGCTGAACAGTTTACAGGGCAACCGGGTTCTTATGTTCCGGTAGAAGAATCAGTAGAAGCATTTAAAGGAATTTTAGACGGTAAGTACGATCATATTCCGGAAGATTGCTTCCGTTTAGTAGGCGGTATAGAAGATGTATTAGAAAAAGCACGTAAATTGGGAGTTGAAGTATAATACAATAGGAGGGTAAATTATGAATACTTTAAATGTAAGTATTGTCACTCCTAATGGAGAAGTTTACAGCACAAAAAACGCTTCAATGGTTGTTCTTGGGACTACCAGCGGGCAACTGGGTATTATGGCAAACCATGTTCCAATGGTTGTATCATTAGCGATAGGACCGTTAAAAGTGGCGTTTCCTGACGGGAAAGAAGAACGTATAGCTGTAAGTGAAGGATTTGTGGAAACACATAAAAATGACATAACTGTGATTGTTCAGACGGCAGAGTGTGCTGATGATATTGATGTAGAACGTGCTAAAAGAGCAAAAGAAAGAGCGGAAAAACGTTTATCTGAAAGAAAAAGTACACTTGATGTAAGACGTGCAGAGTTGGCATTGGCTAGAGCATTGGCTCGTCTAAAAGTTACAGAAAAATAATTGATAAAAGAGATGCGATGTGCTTGTCGCATCTCTTTTTTACGTTTATAATAATTTAAGAGAAAATATAAAGAAGTGGTGAAATATGAATTTAGAAAAGTACGTTGGGACATGGAAAAAGCCGAATGATTTTGACGAATTTTGGAATAGAAAACTAGAAGAGATAAGACAAGTTTCCTTGGATTATAAAATAATAAAAAAAGAGTTTTCTAATTTTGAAAATATTGAGTATTATGATTTGTACTTTACAAGTTTTGACGGCGCTGTAATATATGCAAAATATATAAAATCAAAATTAAATAAACCTAGCCCTGTATTATTTTATTTTCACGGATATCCGGCATCCGGTAGAAATTGGTTAGAAAAAACAGCATATACTTCTCTCGGGTATTCGGTATTAGCTATAGATTTTCGTGGACAAGGCGGAAAGAGTGAAGATATAGGTGGAATTTACGGTTCAACCGTCTTCGGTCATATAACAATAGGTTTAGATGATATAATTGATAATTTGCTTTATGTGAAAAATATAATGGATATGTGCCTTTTAGTTAGAATAGCCGGTGAGTTGGATGGAGTGGATAAAAATAATTTTGTAACTTATGGTGCATCACAAGGAGGAGCTTTTTCCATTATGTGTGCAGCTTTAAATAAAAATATTAAAAAATGTATTTCGTTGTATCCGTTTTTATCTGATTATAAAATGGTTTATGATTTAGATAGAGATACCGGCGCTTATGGGGAACTCAGATTATATTCACGCTGGTTTAATAATGATGAAAAGCGAAATAAAGAAATTTTTGATAAACTGGCTTATATTGATACAAAAAATTTCTCCGGCAAAGTTAGAGCAAAGGTATTGTTTGGAATGAGTGGGGTGGATAGTGATTGTCCTTTGGAAACACAATATGCAGTATTCAACAATCTAATTTGTGAGAAAAAATTATGTTTTTATAAAAAATACGATCATGAAGCTATAGTTCCTTATAATAACGAAATATTCAAATTTTTATTGGAGAGATAATATGAAATTAATTAAAAATAGGAAATTTACTTATACAAAAGAAAAGATAAAATTTGAACACCTAAATGCGGATTATTTTAGTATAAAATTTTTAGCGGTGGATAATTCGAATATTTATGCAGATATGCTTGTTCCGAAAGGGAATATAAAAGGAGTTATAATCGAATTTCCGGAGTATGAAACACAAAATAAGGATTATTTAACTCTTAGTCGATATTTAATACTGGGATATGCAGTAGTAAGTATTCACGTTCGGGGACAGGCAGGAAAAAGTGAAAATAAACAACCGGGATCAATCTATTTTCCATATGTAGAAATTTTTAGCAATGAACCTTATTACAAATTTGTTTATCAAGATGCTCTTGATATAATTCAGATAGTAAAAAATGAATTTTCTAATATTGAGTTATTGTTGTTTGGAGTAGGGCAAGGGGCTGCACTTAGTGTAGTTTGTGCAGCTTTTAATAAAGATATTAAAAATTTATTTATCGCCGATATAGCTTTGTGTGATTTTAAAGAAATTTATAAAGAAAATAAAGATGAGGATTATTATTTGGCAATAAGAAAATTCTCAAGAAATTATCCTGAAAAAGAAGATTATTTATTAAAACAATTAGACGAAATAGATATACTGAACTATGCAGTCAGTGTGGGAAGCAAGGTGTATTATTGTTTTTCACAACTTGATGTAAAAACACCTAAAAATTGCCAAGAAAAATTTTTAGCATTATTAAAAAATAAAGAAGTAATTAATTATCGAAAATTGGAATATAAAGAAATTTTTCAGCATGCTTTTGACGATTTTATATTGAAAAAATTGTCAGAACGAAATTAATAACTTAACAGAATCTTTGTTAATAATTAACAACAGAGTAGCAAATATATACTGTTATTTTAAAATAGATTTAATGCTAATAAAATAATAGTTAGATTGCCGTAACATTTGAAAAAATAACATATATATAGTAAAATTATGAATAAGTTATATCAAGAAAGAGGTTAAATTAAACCGTTATGGATCTCAGTATCTTAATAAAAATTTTAATAATAATATTATTACTTATGGCTTCTGCTGTTTTTGTAATGTTTGAGTTTGCGTTGGTGAAACTTCGACCTACTCGTGTTAAAGAAATAGCGGAAGAAGGGAATAAAACAGCGAAGATATTGTTAGTTATGGTGGAACAGTTAGACCACTATTTATCAGCTACACAATTAGGAATTACAATCGTTTCGCTTGGTTTAGGTTGGTTGGGAGAATCAACGTTTCATGCGTTATTTAGACCGTTATTCGATTTGATGCGCTTAAATGAGACTTTAACACATACTATTTCATTGGTAGTTTCATTTGCGTTTATGACATTACTGCATGTGGTATTGGGTGAGTTAGTTCCTAAAACAATAGCTATTCAAGCGGCAGAAAAAACTTGTTTTAAAGTCGCATGGCCAATGTATATGTTCGATAAAGTGATGAGACCTTTGGTTTGGTTGCTTAATTCATTAGCAAACATTGTTGCAAAATTATTTGGATTTGAACCTGCGGCAGAACATGATGATATTCACAGTGAACAAGAATTACGTACCATTATGAAATTATCTCGAGCACACGGACAAATTAATGATATAGAATATCGTTATGTGGAACGTGTATTTGAGTTTGATAATAAAATCGCAAAAGAGATTATGACACCGAGAACAGAAGTAGAGGCTATTGATATGAGCGATTCCCTTGCTGTCATAATGCGTCAACTCAAACAAGAAGAGTATACTCGTTATCCCGTTATAGAAGACGGAGACAAAGATCAAATTATCGGGATATTGAATGTTAAAAAATTGTTATTTACTGATAAAAAATTAGAAACTACAGAAGACTTGGAAGAATATATTACTCCTGCTATAAAGGTATTTGAACATACTCCAATTTCACAAGTATTAGCTACAATAAAGCAAAATCGTGAACACATGATTGTCATAACTGATGAATATGGTGGAACAAGCGGAATAGTTACCTTAGAGGATATAGTGGAAGAATTAACCGGTGAAATTCGTGATGAATTTGATGAAGATGAACAAAGTTTAATAAAAAAATTAAAAAATGGTCATTATTTAATCGACGGGTGGGTTCCTATTCAAGATGTGAATGCTTTGTTTCATGCCCAATTACCGCATGAAGAAGTCGATACAATCGGTGCATATGTTTATTTAGAAAAATATGAAGCGAAAGTTGGGGCAGAATACTCAATAGATACCTTAACTTTCATAGTAAGAAAAGTAGAAGAAAATCAAATACGAACCCTTGAGGTATGGAAGGATAATAAATAGGCTTCAGTCAAAGACTGTAGCCTATTTTATAGTGTATTAAAATGTTAAAGCGAATATTACAATAATTGAACACTTTAATTATGCGTTAAATATAAGATTTTACTTTACTAATACGAACAATAATGGTATTATATACATATAATATACGAATTAGGAGTATTACATGAAATTAAAAAGAAGCGAACGAATAGTGGTAATGACGGAATATTTATTGAATAATCCGAATAAATTAATTCCACTTACTTATTTTGTATCAAAATTTAATCAAGCAAAATCTTCGATAAGTGAAGACATTTATATTATAAAAAACGGTTTTAAAGAAGAAAAGATTGGAGAAGTAAAAACATATGCCGGAGTGAGCGGTGGTGTTATTTTTACTCCGACTTTAGTAGAAGAAGATGCGGTAAAAATACTTAATGAGTTTGTAGAAAAAATAAAAGAAGGGGATAGACTTCTTGCCGGCGGTTATATCTTTATGTCGGATATAATCGGTAATCCGAGTTTAATGAATAAGCTGGGACGCGTAATTGCCACAGTTTATAAAAATAAAGAAATTGATGCTGTTGTTACTGTTGCGACAAAAGGGATACCTGTTGCATATGCTATAGCCTCTATTTTAAATAAACCGGTAATTATTATTCGTCGTGATAATAAAGTAACTGAGGGAACGACTGTTGCGATTAATTATGTATCAGGTTCTACAAAAAAAATTGAAACAATGATTTTATCAAAACGCAGTTTAAAATCACAATCAAGAGTATTGTTAGTTGACGATTTTATGCGAGGTGGCGGTGTCCTTACCGGAATGGAAAGTCTTATTAGTGAATTCGATGCTGAGGTCATAGGGAAAGTAATTATTACTCAATGTTTTGACTCAGTAAGGGAACATGAGGAAGATTATTTATATTTATCAAAAATAAATAATATTGATGAATATAACGGAACATTTGATGTTAAATTAGGTAATGTTATAGAAAAATTAAGACAAGCGGAAAATGAGGAATTAAAAAATGAGTAATAGATATGCGGTGATATTAGCGGCAGGTAAAGGTACACGAATGAAGTCAAAACTATATAAAGTTTTGCATAAAGTTTGTGACAGAACTATGGTTGAGCTTGTGTTGGACAGTTTAAATGATTTGAAAATGGACGAGGTAATTACAGTAGTCGGTCACGGTGCCGAAAAAGTAAAAGAGGTACTTGGAGATAGAACGAAATTTGTTTTACAGGCAGAACAATTAGGAACGGCACATGCTGTAAAAGTAGCTAAGGATATGCTAAAGGACAAGAACGGAACAACTATCGTCATGTATGGAGATACACCTCTTATTCGACCGGAAACCATTAATAATATGTTGGATCATCATGAACAAACGAAGGCAAAAGCAACGGTGTTGACAGCATATGCAGATAACCCTTTCGCATACGGAAGAATTATTCGAGATACTAACGGTAAACTGGAAAAAATAGTAGAAGAAAAGGATGCTGCCGAACCGGAAAAGCAAGTTAAGGAAATTAACTCAGGGATTTATTGCTTTGATAATAAATTATTGTTTGAAATGTTGGAAGAAGTAAAAAATGATAATAAACAAGGTGAGTATTATTTACCGGATGTCTTATATTTAATAAGAAATCGAGGGGAGATAATTGAAACTTATCTTTGTAATGATTTTGATGAAACATTTGGAGTAAATGACAGAGTAGCGTTGGCATATGCGGAAAATGTTATGAGAAATAGAATTAACACTAAACATATGTTAAATGGAGTTACTTTGGTTGATCCGGCTAATACTTATATCGCTCCAAATGCTATCATAGGAAGAGATACGACAATTTATCCGAATGTGACGATTAAATCAAATACCGTTATAGGAGAAGATTGTCAAATCAAGCCAAATTCATATTTAGAGAATTCTATAATTAAAAATGGTGTTAAGGTGTTATCATCAACTGTTACAGATTCTATTATCGGTGCCAATACGAGAATAGGTCCGTATTCTCATATTAGAAACAACTGTGTTCTTGGAGAAAATGTGAGAATTGGGAATTTTGTAGAACTTAAAAATACAAAATATGGAAACGGTTCTAAAACGGCACATTTAAGTTATTTAGGTGATACAACTGTAGGTAGCAACACCAATATAGGTTGTGGAACAATAACTGTAAACTATGATGGGAAGAATAAATATCGTACTACCATAGGAAGTGATACGTTTATCGGTTGTAATTCTAATTTAATTGCACCGGTAGAAATAGGAGATGGTGCTATTGTTGCGGCGGGAACAACGGTAACCAAAAATGTGCCGGATGATGCGTTGGTAATAGCTAGGGCAAAACAAGAAAATAAAATCGGTTATGCTAAAAAACTTCCTGCGGGAAGAAAATAGAAATATATTATACTTTAATTGAATTTAAAAGTGTTATACAAAAATATAGAAAATAAATTTTGGCAAAATTAGTTGCATTTTTTCAGAAAATAATTTATATTTCTGTATATGTAGGGAAATACTAACTGTATAGAAATTTTAAATAATCTATTTTACCGATTTAACTTATATTACAAGAGTGGAACAGAAGAAAATATATTCTGTTTCACTTTTTAATTTCTTGAAATAAGTACATAAAAAGTATATAATTGATAGTAAGCGGAAATGTATTAAATTTTTAACATTGTATTATAATAAAAAAAATAAGGAGTTATTATATTGAAATCAAAACATCAAAAAATATTAGAATATATAAAAAGTCTACCTATAGGAAGTAAAATTTCTGTAAGACAGGTGGCAAAAGAATTAAAAGTTAGTGAAGGAACAGCATACAGGGCTATAAAAGAGTCTGAAAATAGAGGGTTTGTATCATCTATCGAAAGAGTTGGAACTGTTCGTATTCAGAAAAAAGAACGTGATAATGTAGAAAAATTATCTTATTCAGAAATAGTAAATATTGTAAGTGGACAATTAATTGCCGGTCGCGGAGGTGTTCATGAAATTGTTCAAGATTTTGCGATAGGTGCGATGGATTCCGAACAAGTAGGACAGCATATTAGACAAGGAACACTATTGATTATCGGAAATCGTCCGAAAATCATAGAAATGTCATTAGATAAAGGATGTGCCATTTTAGTAACAGGTGGTTATATTCCTAATGAGAATATAAAAGCAATGGCGGATAAAAAAAATCTACCGCTTATAATTACACCGCATGATACTTTTTCCGTAACGCATTTAATTAACCGTGTTACGAATGACCAAATTATTAAACGTGATATTATTACAGTAGAAAGTATTTATATTAAAGTTGAAAAATTATATACCATTAATATGAATGATACCGTAAAAGATTGGTATGAACTTCAATTACAAGTAGGGCATACTCGTTATCCGGTTGTTAATGAATATGGAAAATTAGTCGGTATAGTTACCGCACGTGATGTATTTTTAAAAGATAAAGATTCTCTTATTAAGGAAGTAATGGAGAGAAAAGTAGAAACAACTACGCTTGATACACCAATATCTTCAGTAGCTAATACAATGCTTTCTGAAGGCTATGAATTGATGCCTGTAATTGATAACAAAAATACTCTTTTAGGTGTTGTAACACGAAAAATAGTTATAAACTCATTATTAACTAATAATCGTTTCCAAGAAGGGCATAATAATGATACCTTTGATGAAATTATGAGAAAAGGTATTGTGCCACGTGCTGACGGTTTGCAGGTAAAAGTAATACCGCAAATGTTAGACCAATTCGGTACTTTTTCCGGTTCAGCGTTACTAAGTATTATAGATGAATCAATTCATATAACCAGCTATAATTACAACAGAAGTGAAGTACTTATGCAAAACACGTCATTGTACTTTTTAAAATCAGTTCCATTAGATAGAACTATAACTACAAAGGTTACTATTTTAAGCATAGGTAGAAAAACTGCGAAGTTTGATGTTGAAGTATTTGATAAAACCGACTTGGTGGCTAAAGCAATGGTAACGTGTCAAGTATTCCAAAGAAATTAGTAGAAAGAAGAATTGTAATGAATAAAGATTATGAAACATTATATGAAGAAATCTTTCTTAAAATAAAAGAGAGTGATAAAATTATTATTCATCGCCATGAAAGACCCGATCCGGATGCTTATGGTTCACAAGGAGCAATGTATCAAATAATTAAAGCCAATTTTCCCGAAAAGAAAGTAATAACAGTAGGAAAAGATTCGCCATCATTATGTTTTTTATTTAAAAATAAAGAAGTAACGGAAGAAGATTACAAAGATGCGTTGGTAATTATAACCGATACTGCAAATTTCCCAAGAGTAGATGGTAAATTATTTACAAAAAATAACTTTCTAATAAAAATAGATCACCATCCGCCGTTGGATAATTATGCTGATATAAATTTGGTTGACACGGAAGTTTCGTCGTGTAGTGAGTTGATTTATAATTTCTACACTTATATAAATAAAAAATATGGTATAGTACTAAATGATGAAGCGGCAAAATTATTGTATTTAGGTATAGTAGGAGATACAGGAAGATTTTTATTCCCAAATACAAGTGCTGATACCTTAAGGGTTGCTTCAGAGCTTATTAAATATAATTTTAATATGAGTAAGTTATTGGATAAAATGGAAATTATTGATGATAATATTATGCGTTTTAGAGCGTTTATCTTTGATAATTATAATGTTTATCACGACGGGGTGGCATATTTAAAAATTACTAAAGAGGATATGGATAAATATAAGGTAGATCCGGGGGAGGTATCAACCGGTGTAAATTTGATTCGTAATCTAAAAGGACTGTATGCTTGGTGTTTCGCTATAGATGAAGGTAATAAGGTTCGCGTGAGATTGCGTTCTAAAGGGCCTATTATAAATACACTTGCAGAAAAATATGCAGGTGGTGGGCATCCTATGGCAAGTGGTGCAACCGTAAAAAACTGGGCTGAATTAGATGATTTACTTGATGATTTAGCAAAATTGGTATCTAACTATAGAAAAGAAAATGAAATTTTAGATTAAAACAAAAATAAGGTTGGGTAGATGATAATTTACTCGACCTTGTTGTTTGATTATAATAAGATATAGGAGGTGTGATATGCAGTTAGATCTATTAATTTCACCGAGCGGTTTTGGGAAGACCGATTTTATACTTAATGACATAGATAAAAATAGAAAAAATAGCAAGATAATAGTTTTAACGCCGGAGCAAAACAGTTATAATTTTGAAAAATTATTATGTGAGAAATTTGGCGGTACTTTTAACATTGATGTTATGAATTTTTCCAGTTTAACAAAAAAATTATATAAAAAACTAGGAATAGATACTTCAAATTCTTTAGGAGATGATATTAAACCATTTTATTTTTATAAAGCTGCCTTGAATTTAAAAAATAGTGATAATTTTTTAGTAAGAAGAATTTTGCAAGATAGCAGTTTTATTGAAGTGGTGCAAGATATTATAAGAGAATTAAAGCAATATAGAATAACTATTAATAGATTGGAAGATTATTTAGAAAATAATAAAAATCCGGAAGAAGCTCATAAAAATAAACTTGAAGCAGTTTTAGAAATTTATCTGGAATATACGAAATTGGTAAAAAAATCTTTCTTAATGGATAAAGAAGACTACATAGATGAGTTTTTACTTTATTCAAAGTATTTAGATTTAAGTAATTATATTTTTTATATAGATGCTTTTTACAATTTTTCTTTGCAAGAGTACAGTTATATAGAAAAACTAATTCAACTTTCTAAAAGAGTAGTATTTAGTGTAATAGCAGATGCAAACAGATATTTTAATGTAGACTTGAAGCAGGTGGCGGAAGGTTATGAAATAGAAAATATTAAATACAATAAATTTTACTTGGCGGATCTTCATGGTGACAATAAATATAAACTTGATATGTTTAGAAAATCTCATGAGGTAGTTGCTAATTTGAATGAAATACTTAGAAAAAATTCTAATATTGATTTTAATATCATTGCCATGGTAAAAAACAAAAATATAAATACGTTGTATTTTAAAATAAAGGAAGATACAGTTATAAATTCTAAAATTATAAACACTCATATCGGACGTTTTAAAGGTGTATCTAATGAATACTTAGCTAATAATTATTATAAAGCATTTAAGTCTTTAAAAGAATCGGACGACAGTATAAAAATAATTCGTGCTAAAAATAAAGAATTAGAAGTAAAGCAAGTAGCGAGAGAAATTTTGAAATTAAAATCGGAGAAAAATATTTTAGAAAATGATATAGCAATTTTGTATCGGGATAATACCTATGAGAATTATATTAATATTTTTAATGATTATGGTTTAGTCATTCACCTTGATAAAGATGAAAATGTAAGTCATCATCGATTAATAAAATTTTTAACATTGTCTTTAAACTTTGACCCCAAAAATTTTAAAGATAGTATAATAAAAATATTAAAAACACGTTTAACAAATATTGAAAAAATTTATAAGCAAAAAATGTTATCAGTTATTTTATTCAATGACAGTAAGCTAAGTAAAAGCGAGTTTGATAAAAGGGTGAAATTATTAGATAAAGAAAAGATAAGCGGTGTAATTATCAAGGATATTTCTATTTATGATATCGACAATATTTTAACAAGAAAATTAATAACAAAACTTGAAGATTTAAAAATAGATTACTTTACAGAACCTGTTTTTGATTTTAGTACAGAACAATTATTTGTGTTGGCAGAAGCCTTAACTGAACTAACAGAAAAAATACAAGCTATAATTAACGAAAAAAATAAAAAGATAACAGCTTATATAAAACAAATAGAACAGCTATTTAGTTATTGTGATATTAAAATGACTTTAGATAAAGAAGATGGTGAGTATGACAATATAGAAGAGTTGAAAATAGATAGTATTGATCGTCAAGTTTACAAAAAAACATTAACCTTATTAGATAATATAAATAATAATTTTAAAAACGAAGTATTAAGTTATAATAAATTTGTTGATTTATTAACTATAGGTTTATCAAAAATAAAATATCGCAGTATCCCCGAAATAAATAATTCGATAATAATGTCAACAATGGATCTTGCGAAAGTTGAAAATAAAAAAGTTGTTTTTGTTATTGGTTTTAATAAAGAAGTTCTTCCGAAATCTAAAAAAAGTGGTTTATTAGATGATAATGATAAAGAATATTTTATTACGAAAGAGTTATATATATCCCCGACCGTAAAAGCTTCATTGATAGATGAAGAGTTTGTTGCTTATATAGCATTAACAAGGGCAAAGGAATGTACATATATTAGTTATAGTAGCATTGATAAGAGTTTTAAAGAAAGTTTCGCCTCTACTTATCTAAATGTAGTAAAATCTATGCTGGTCAATATTTCAGAGAAAGAAACAGATAAAATATTGGAGTTTAATATTAATAATTATAGTTACTATTTGGAGAATATAAATGAAATCTACACAGCGCAGGAGTTTAATTACTTATTCGTAAAAATATACCGTCGTTATCAAGAGGTGAAAGGTAGCGAAACAAAAGAAGTTTCTCTATTATCACAATTAATAACGTTTTTTATAAATAACTATATTGGTTTGAGAGAACAGGAAACTAAGATAGAAACGGAAGTTTATTCAGAGTTGAATGATAGAATATATTTTTCTAATAATAATGTGGTGAGAAACTATCTACCTATGATTATAAAAGATTACAAATTTAAGTTATCGGAAGAAAATATTAGTAAGTTTTTAGAACTTCATGGAGATAAATTTTCAAATTTCAGTATTTCCAAAATTTCTGATTTTGAAAAAAACCCGTATTTATTTTTTATAAAAAGAATGTTGGGAGTTAAGGAAGATAGTAAAGTAGAACTTGACAATTTAGTAACGGGAAGATTTTTCCATGCGGTATTAGCTGATGAAAAAATTATAAATTTTATAAAAAACTCGGCAAATAAAGTAGATTTAGAATATTTGGAAGATATGGAAATTATAGAATTATTTAATATTCAAGAGAAGATAGAAAGTGTAGTTTACAATTCTACTAATAAAGATATACTGGAAACTCTACAATTTATTAAGATTTTAAATACATATAGTTATAATTTAAAAATATTAATTAGACGTTTAGTACTGGCTGTTGCAATAGAAATTAAGTATGTTGCTTTAACAAAATATGAGCCGAAATTTTTAGAGAAAAAATTCGAGTTAGTTATTTCTGAAGATAAAATTAGTTGTAAGGAGTTAGAAACAGGTAATGTTATAACCAAGAAATTAGAAAGAATATATAATGTTCCAACTTTGAAATTTACCGGAACAATAGATAGGATAGATGTTTTAAATAAGAATATTTTGGTTATAGACTATAAAAGTAGTGAAACGAATTTTAAATTGGATATGTTGGAGTTAGGATTTGTTTCACAGGTTTTAACCTATGCTCTGGCGAGTGAAATGCTTCTTAATAAAAAAAGTGATGATATTTTCGGTGTTTTTTACAGGGAAATAGCAAAAATTGGAAAAGAGCTAAGTAAATTTAGATTAAGAGGAATAGCTAACAGTGATTTAGTAAATCTTAGTGAATTTAAAGAAATTACAAGTGATATTATGTATCTTCGTATTACAAAAAAAGGAATACATGGTTCGGATATTCATAAAGCGTACAACAGTAGAGAACTTTCAATAATAACGGCTAAAAATTTAGATAACATAATGGTTGCTTTAGAAAAAATTTATACATTTGAGTATGTATTGGATGATTATGAAGTATCGGATAACTATATGTCAGAAAAACAAACTCTATATAACTATTCATCCAATACTGATACAAGGTTGGAATATAAACATAAAGTAGATATTAGTAAAAAGGAATTAAGAAAGAAAATTTTGGAAAGAAAATAATATTAAATTATCAGAAAATTCCACTCTTTTATCTTGACAATAATTTTTTATAGTGATATACTTTGAGTAATCTTAATAAAAACCAAAACTCAAATAAGTACAAAATGGCTATAATTAATAGAGAGTGTCGGTGGCTGAAAAGACATATTATAAAATTTTGGAAAATGGTTTGAGTGGTTAATGAAGTAAACATTATGTGAACTTTATTCGGGTATCCACGTTATAGGAAAGGCTATGTTGGTAGCTTAGAAAGTAAAAAATAAGGTGGTACCGCGGACGACGCCCTTATTCTGCATTTGCAGAGTAAGGGGGTCTTTTTTATTTATTACAATTTGAAAGGAGAAATATATGATTGAGTTAAAAAATGTTAACAAAATTTATAATAATAAGGTTCACGCCTTAAAAGATATTAATTTAAAAGTGGAAAAAGGTGATATATACGGGATAATAGGCTATTCCGGTGCAGGAAAATCAACGCTTGTCAGATTGTTAAACGGTTTGGAAGTTGCAACGAGCGGTGAAGTTATTATTGATGGTGAAGATTTTAATAAAATTAATGAAGAGCAACGTCGTCTAAAACGTCAAAAAATCGGAATGATTTTCCAACATTTTAACTTGTTGTGGAGTAGAACGGTTGCTGAGAATATTGCTTTTCCATTGGAAATTTTAGGTAAATCAAAATCTGAAATTAAACCAAGAGTAAGAGAACTTGCTAAATTAGTCGGTTTAGAAGATAGATTAAATTCTTACCCATCGCAACTATCAGGAGGTCAAAAGCAGCGTGTCGGTATTGCGCGTGCTTTAGCAGGAAACCCGACAATTCTTTTATGTGATGAGGCAACAAGTGCATTAGATCCCGAAACAACTGCGGAAGTACTTGATTTAATAAAAAAAATTCATGCTGAGACTAATATTACAGTGGTACTTATCACTCATGAAATGAATGTTATTAAAACAATCTGTACAAAAGTAGCTGTTATTGATAATGGAGGAATAGCGGAGAATGGTTTAGTTACTGATGTATTCTATCATCCGAAACAAGAGGTTGCAAAAAAATTCTTAAGTCAAACATCGTTTGCTTCGCAAACTGAGGAACAAGAAAATATTAAAGAATGGAAAGAAACATTTACTGATGGTGTTATAATTAAATTTACATTTAGTAACAGTACTTCGAAAAAACCGATTTTAAGCACATTAGTAAAAGAAATAGATTTCGATTTTACGATTATTAACGGACATCTTGATAAGACAGCAGATGCAAATATTGGAACTTTATTTGTTCAATTAATAGGAACAGACGAAAATATCCAAAAAGCAATTACAAAATTAAATGAATTAGGAATTTTAACGGAGGTGTTATAATGTTTGATTTTTCACGAATTAACTGGGATAAGGTACAAGGAAAGACAGTCGAAACATTAATAATGACTTTTGAGTCATTGATATTAGTTTTTATAATAGGGTTGTTTTTAGGGTTGTTATTGTATGTTACGTCAAATAGCAAAAGTACGTTCGGACGAGGATTTTATACCGTAATAACGGCAATCGTTAATATTTTTAGGGCAATACCTTTTATTATTTTGATTGTATTGTTATTACCGTTTACTAAAATTTTAGTTGGCAGTATTATAGGAGTGCAAGCGGCAATACCGGCGTTAGTTATTTCAGCCTCACCGTTTTATGCCCGTTTAGTAGAAATTGGTCTACGTGAAGTAGATAAAGGTGTTATTGAAGCGGCACGAGCAATGGGAGCAAAAAATTCAACAATTATTTTAAAAGTTCTTATACCGGAAAGTTTACCTGCGATTGTTTCAGGTATAACGGTAACAGCTATTGCCCTTGTCGGTTCGACTGCAATGGCAGGAATTATTGGAGCCGGCGGATTAGGGAATCTTGCTTATCTTGACGGTTTTCAACGTAATAATAATACCTTGACATTTGTAGCTACAATACTAATTTTAATTATAGTTTTCGCTCTACAATTTTTGGGAGATGCGGTTGTTAAGATAATAGATAAACGATAAAGTAGTTGAATAAAAAACAATAATTGGCACAGATGATTTTTAACTTTGAGTTGTTTTAAATAAAAATTTTTAAAGTTTGATAGATTTTGTAAGGTGGGATTGAAAGTAGATTTCTTTGAGATCATAATTTTCATCTCGCCTTTTAATTAATTTTTAATAACCTTTGTTAGAATTTGTAATATAATAGAATGATTATTTTTCAAGAGAGAGTTATTATGAAAAGCTATAAATTTTTAGAAAAAATAAGTGAATACGAAAAAAGCCTAAAGACAGCTTACATTAATAATATTTACAAAAATGCCAATCTTACTTATAAACAACTGCTGGAATATTCAGATAAACTTGCATATTATATACAAGAACGATTAGGTTACGATAAGACGCCAATAGTTGTCTATGGGCATAAACATCCGTTTATGTTGGTGTATTTTTTAGCGTGTGTGAAATCAGGAAGAGCTTTTTGTCCTGTTGACACTAATACTCCTAAAGAGCGAGTGGAAGAAATAGTAGATACAGTTAATACTAAATTGGTTTTAATTACAGAAGACATAAAATTGGAATGTGAAACTTTAAGTGTAGAATATGCAGAAAAAATTATTGCTACCGGTAAAAATAGAATAAATTCTAAATATTATGTTCAGGATGAAGATATATATTATATTATTTTTACATCAGGTAGTACGGGAAAACCTAAGGGTGTTTGTATTACTTACAATAATTTGAATAATTTCCTCAAGTGGTATACAGGGTATTATAAAGATAAAACAGAACTCACTTTTTTAGGACATCCGCCGTTTTCATTTGATTTGTCGGTTATGTCACTATGGCCTGCGTTATTTTTAGGTGCTACTCTTATTCAAATAGACAGAAAACATCAGGAAAATTTTAAAGATATGTTTATAGAACTATCTAGTTCTCAAGCTGATATTTGGATTTCAACACCGTCATTTATTGAAATGTGTTTTATGGATGAAAGGTTTAATTATAATTTACTTCCTAAAATAGAACAATTTATCTTTTGTGGAGAAAAACTTTTCAGTACAACGGTAGAGAAAATTCACAAGAAATTTCCTAATTCACAGGTTATTAATACTTATGGGCCAACCGAATCAACGGTTATGGTTACATGGATAGAAATAACAGAAGAGATAAATAAGAAGTATTCTACTAACCTGCCGGTAGGTGTGATAAAACCGAAAAGTCAGGTAGAAATAGTAAATCCGGATACTAACGGTAAAGGAGAAATTGTCATTATTGGGGATACGGTTGCTAAAGGATACTTTAAAAATGAAAAAATAACGAAAGAAAAATTTTCAACGAAAAAAATTAATAATACGGTACATCGTAGTTATCGAACCGGTGATATGGGTTATTTTGAAGACGGTTTTCTTTTTTGTGAAGGACGGATGGATTTTCAAGTTAAGTTACATGGGCATAGAATAGAGTTGGAGGATATTGATGCTAACCTATTAAAAAATAAGAAAATAAGGCAAGCAGCGACAATACCCAATTATAAAGATGAAAAAGTTCATAGTTTAACTACATATATAGTCTATGGTGAAAATATAGAACAACGCTTTGAAGTTATAAAAAAAATAAAATCGGAATTAAAAAAACTGGTTCCTGATTATATGATTCCTAAAAAAATAATTTTCCTAGATGAAATGCCACTTAATAATAACGGGAAAATAGATAAGAAAAAATTAAAGGGGATGTAAAATGAATTATTTTGAAGGTAATGAATTTTTCTTTTTTCTTATCATAGCGTTATTAGTTGGATTTATACTGAAATTATTTAGAAAAAATATAGAATATTATATATTGTTATTGTCAATTGTGTTTGCGGGTGTTATTTATGGTAAAAGTACATTAATGTTGTGCTATTTGGTAATTTTTATTGTATTTGAATATTTATTAGTATTTATTGCCCAACGTAACACAAATAATAAAAAGTTATTGAAATTATTAATATTTATTTCGATAGCACCGTTAGTATTAAACAAAATATTTACACTTGCAAGTATCCAACTTTTTACTTTTATCGGTATATCGTATATGTCGTTTAAAACAATTCAAATAATAGTTGAAATATACGATGGGGTGATAAAAGAAAAAATATTACCGGTAGAATATTTAAACTTCTTATTGTTTTTCCCAACAATTAGTTCAGGCCCGATAGATAGAAGTAGACGTTTTAAAGAGGATATAAAAAATGATTTATCAAAAAAGGAATATTTTGAGTTGGCAGGAGAAGGTGTATATCGTTTAATACTTGGTCTTTTGTACAAAGTTGTAATATCAACCTATTGTTATCATTACCTGATAACGTTAACAAATCATGGGGTTATTTCTTATTCAGTTAAATATATGTACTTATACACATTATATTTATTTTTTGATTTTGCCGGATACAGTTTAATGGCTGTAGGAAGTAGTAATATACTCGGTATACAGACACCGTTAAATTTTAATAAACCTTTTTTAAGTGTAGATATAAAAGATTTTTGGAATAGGTGGCATATCACATTATCAACATGGCTTAGGGATTTTGTATTTTCAAGAGTATTTATTTCAACCACTAAGAAAAAGATTTTTAAAACACGTCTTAATACAGCAATGTATGCTTATATGGTTAATATGATTTTAATGGGATTATGGCACGGATTGACCTTTAGTTATATTATATATGGTGTTTATCATGGAATATTAATGGCATGTTTTGAATATTATCAGAAAAAAGTAAAATTTTATAAAAGAAATAGGAATAAAAAATGGTATAAGGTAGTAAGTTGGGTTATTACGTTAAATTTAATCACATTCGGTTTATTTATTTTCTCAGGAGAAGCGGAGAAAGTAATACGTGTGATACTAAAAGTATAGGAGTAGAATAATGAGAGAAGAAATATTAGATATGTTGGAAGAAATCTGTGAAGATGAAATTGTAAAAGAAGATTTAAATGTTAATATGAAAGAAGAGGGGTTAATGGATTCATTAGCTTTTGTAGAAATGCTGGCGCATATTGAGGAAAATTTCGGTATTGTGATAGCACCGACAGAAGTAACATATGAAGAAATTGATACGCCGAATAAAGTTATTAGTTACTTGGAAAATAGAGTATAGTAATATGGCGAAATTAAAAGCATTTATTTTAGCTGTTGTATTAGTTGCACTGTCCTTAACGATGTTAAAATGTACTTATATAAAAAAAATAGAAAATTATTATAAAGTGGAGGATAATAGAGTTCGTTATAATATTTCAGCGGAAAAATATAAAAGTTATGATATATTAACAAAAAATATGACAAAAAATACCACCGTTTTATTAGGTTCATCGGAATTAACGGCAACGATTAATGAAAAGTATCATCCCAAAAATATTTTTAATTATAATGATTTTAATATAATGCAAATAGGTGTAGGAAATTCACAAAATATTATTCATGCGGCAACATTGGGTTCAATAGGAAATGCTATACCTAACAATAAGGTTGTTATGATTGAATCTATTCAGTGGTTTGATAATAAAAACGGTATTCAAAAAGATGCTTTTATCTCCAAAATTTCTGAAGAACACGTTTTTAATACTATGAATAATCCAAAAATAATGAAGAAAACAAAAGAAAAATTTATTAACCGTGTTATAGAATTAGCATCAAACAATAAGGAAATGGCTAAAAAATTTGAAAGTTATAAAAAATATTTTATAGATAACAAAGGTAGCGGTATTACTAGAAAATTTTTAGAATTAGATAATTATATTACCGGTTTTAAAACAAAATATAAGTTTTATAAAAATAACAGCATTGAAAATTATTCATTAAACGGAGCTGTAACACCGAAGTATAATTGGGAAGAACTTAAAGAACATTTTACAAATGAGGCTAAAAAACAAACAAGTAATAATGAATACGCTATAGAAAATAGTTATTATGATAAATATATCCGTAATAAGTACGAAAGTTTAAAAGATATTTCAAAAAATACGATGTATAATGATTCACCGGAGTATAAAGATTTAGATATATTTATCTCCATTGCCAAAGATTTAGGTATTGAATTACGTTTTGCACTTTTTCCATCAAATGGTAAATGGAATGATTATACAGGAATTACTAAAGAACGTCGAAAAGTTGCTTATGATAATATAAAAAGAATTGCTAAAGAAAATAATATAGAAATTTTTGATTATAGTAATAAAGAGTACGAAAAATATTTTTTATATGATACTATGCATTTAGGTTGGAGAGGATGGATAGACTTTGAACGAGATTTATACAATTTTGCAAAAAAAACTTAATGGTAAGTATAGCTTTTTATTGTGGACGATATTTTTCTATGCAGTTCTTATGATAATAATTATTTATTGTTTTATGACGGACTTTTCTAATGTAAAGGAGTTTGTTTACAGCAATTTTTAAAATAAAAGAACTAGAAGAAAACAATACATTGCATTGTTTAACTTCTAGTTTTCTTTTGTTTTTTAGTTTTTTTTCTAAGTTGTCCGATTAGAAAACCCACACCTTGACCGCAAAGGCTAAAGAAGATATATCCTAAACCATAAATTAAAATATCAAAATTCAATATAATTGTACATGATATTAAATAAAAAATTCCAATTATAAGTGAAAAGATATAGCTGAAATCAAGTTTGCTATACGCATATAAGAACGATATACAAAAACTTACAATAGGATATATAAAAATAAGTAATAAAATAATCATCCCGGATTTATTTGATATAAAATATGAACACAATGGTAAGATAATAAATAAAAAGAAAGAAAAAATCAAGTATGGTACTTTTTCTAAAAACTTCTGCATAATGCTCCTCCTAAATATAGACTTATTCTATCATATATTGAAATAAAAAACAAATGTAATCGGCTGTTTAATGGGAATAGACTGAGAATATCAATATATAAATTATGGATTATATAAGTTTATAGTATCTCTAATATAGAAATAGATATTTCATTATTAATAATTACAGTATATTAATAAAGTTAAAATTTCAGTTTGATTTTTAAAAGATAAATTTACCAATATAAAAAATAATATAATAATTTTATGATATTATTAAGGATTAGAAATAAAAAATATTATGCACAATAATAAGATTTGAAATAGCTTTCAACGTATGATAAGATATATAAGTAGTACATGAAAGGAGATAAAATAATGAAATTTTTTATAGATACTGCTAATGTAGATGATATTCGTCTGGCAAATGATTTAGGTGTAGTTTGTGGAGTAACTACCAATCCATCATTAATCGCAAAAGAGGGAAGAAACTTTGAAGACGTTATTAAAGAAATTACAGAAATAGTAGACGGTCCAATTAGTGGAGAAGTAAAAGCGACAACTGAACATTGGGAAGATATGGTAAAAGAAGCACGAGAAATTGCTAAAATTCATCCGAATATGGTTGTAAAAATTCCGATGACAGAAGACGGGCTACGTGCTGTAAAGATATTAAAATCAGAAGGTATAAAAACAAATGTAACTCTTATTTTCAGCGCCAATCAAGCATTATTAGCCGCACGAGCAGGGGCGACTTATGTTAGTCCGTTTTTAGGGCGTTTAGATGATATTTCACACAACGGTTTATTGTTAATTGAGGAAATTGTAGAAATTTTCGCCAATAATGACTTAGATACAGAAATTATTGCGGCTAGCGTTCGTAATCCGATTCATGTAGTCGAGTGTGCAAAACTTGGCTGTGATATTGCCACAGTACCATATAAAGTAATAAAACAGATGATTGCTCATCCATTAACAGAAATCGGTATAGAAAAATTCAAACAAGACTATAAAAAAGTATTTGGAGAATAGTGAATATTAGTTAAGTGATAACTAATAAATAAGGCAACTAGTTAAGCTTTATTAGATAGTAAGAAAAAATAAACCTTTAAAAAAACCGGCATATGCCCAGAAATTTGGGCATAGAGTATAAAACAAAAAGCCTTAAACGTTTATACTTTAAGGCTTTTCTAACTTTATTATTTAGTTTCTCTGTGTAAAGTCACTTTTTTTAATCTTGGACAGTATTTTTTAAGTTCAATACGATCCGGATTATTTCTTTTATTCTTTTTAGTAATGTAGTTTCTATCACCACATTCAGTACAAGCTAATGTTACATTTACGCGCATGAATATAACCTCCTATAAAATTTATCTTAACAACTTTTTCATACAACAGAAATTATTATACCACTACTTTAATCATTTTTCCAGCATAAAGTGTAATTTTTTAGAAAAACTTATCGTTTTATTTAAAATCATATTTGATTATTATAGTTATTAATTTATTTATATACCACTTTTAAAACAGTAAAACAAATTCTTTATTGTAATTTATAAATGTACAAACTTCATTTTTCAATATTAAGTTGTGATTATATCGTATTTAGTTTGTTGCTTAGTTGTATTTATGGTATAATATGTTGTGTTGCACAGGAGGTTATATGTTTGAATTTTTAAAGAAAAATAAACCTGAAATTAAAACAGAAAATGAAAAACTAAAAAAAATCCCAACACATGTTGCTATTATTATGGATGGAAATGGTCGTTGGGCTAAAAAAAGAAATATGCCACGTATCAAAGGGCATTATGAGGGTATGCAAACCGTAAAAAAAATTACTAAATATGCTTCAAAATTAGGAATAAAATATTTAACGTTATATGCGTTTTCTACGGAGAATTGGGCGAGGCCGAAAGAAGAAGTAAGTTATTTGATGGATCTACCGGAGAAAATGTTCAGTAGCTTTATGCCTGAATTAATGGAAAATAATGTTAAGATTAAAGTTATCGGTGTAGTTGAACAATTACCAGAAAATACTCAAAAAGCGGTGTTGAATGCTATTGAGCAGACAAAGGATAATACAGGACTGCATTTGATTTTTGCTTTAAATTACGGTTCTAAAGATGAAATAGTTTCGGCAGTAAAAAAAATAGCAAGTGATGTAAAAAATGAAAAGTGTGATATTAGTGATATTAATGCAGATATAATCAGTAATAATCTTTATACAAAAGGGACGCCGGATCCGGATTTATTAATAAGAACATCCGGGGAACAGCGTATTTCAAATTTTTTGTTATGGCAAATAGCGTATAGTGAATTTCTTTTTACCAAAGTTGCATGGCCGGATTTCACTGAAGCGGAGTTTTATAATGCACTATTGGTATATCAGAGTAGAGATAGACGATTTGGAGGTCTTAATGAAAACTAGAGTAAAAACGGCGATAGTTGCCTTAATTATTTTTGTACCATTATTATATCTGGGTAATTGGTATTTCAAATATACGACGTCAATACTTGGGATATTGGCTATGTATGAAATAAATAAAATGACATTTAAAAAAATAAACAATTCAGTATTATTAATTAGTGTGATAGCCGGAGCAATTATTTATACTAATTATCCCTTGCCGGCTGTTTATTTTTATAGTGTATTCTTTTTAATCGGCATAGCTTTTTTAATGACAGTAGTAATAAGTGGACATAAGATAAAACTCACTGAAATTGGTGTTATTATATTTCTAACTGCTTATGTTTTTGTTGGTTTTTATAGTCTATTTATGTTACGTGAGTTAGGCTTATCATATGTACTATATTTGTTGTTTACAATTTGGGTAACTGATAGTTTTGCTTATATAGGCGGAATGAAGTTCGGAAAAAATAAAATTTCACCAAATATTAGCCCGAATAAATCAATAGAAGGTTCTGTAATTGGTAGTCTATCATCAATTGTAGTAGCGTTATTATTTTACTTTATGACAACTATATTTACTAATATAGTTATGGCTGTTATAATCACATTGGTAATTAGCGCCATTGGACAGATAGGTGATTTAATAGAGTCAGCTTACAAACGTGAATGTGGTGTAAAAGATAGTAGTAATTTATTACCGGGGCATGGCGGAATTTTTGATCGTTTTGACTCCGTAATATTGGCAGCACCATGCTTAGCATTGTTGCTTAATTTAATAGCATAGTTTATAGAAGGGAGTATTAGATGCAAGGAATAATCGCATTTATATTAATATTTTTTGTTGTTGTAACAATACATGAGTTCGGTCATTTTATAGTTGCAAAACGTTCCGGTATTTTATGTCAAGAGTTTGCAATAGGAATGGGGCCGAAGATTTTCCATAAAAAAATAGGAGAAACAAACTTTACAATTCGTTTACTACCAATTGGCGGTTATGTTAAGATGCCCGATAATGTTTTTGATTTTAACAATGATGTATCACCATATGATTTAAAAAAAGGTATGCACGTTAGTTTAAAATTAGATAATAATGATAAAGTTGAGAAAATTATTCTTGATAAAACAAATGATGTTGACTTATTACCAATTGAATTAAACGATTTTGAATTAACTGAACAATTATTTATTGAAGGTTTTGTTGGGGAAGCTATTGAAAGATATAGTGTAAGAAAAGATGCTTGTGTAGTTTTTAATGGAATGGAAGAACAAATCGCACCCATTGAGCGTATGTTTTCATCACATTCATGGGGGAAAAAATTCTGGACACTATTTGCAGGCCCGTTAATGAACTTTGTTTTAGCACTGGCGATATTTTTAGGAATATCTTTGTATAGCGGCGTTCCAACTAACAGTACACGTCTGGGAGAATTAGCAACCAATTATCCCGCTGCTTCGGCAGGTTTAAAATCCGGTGATGTAGTTACTGAGGTTAATGGAGAAAAAGTATCAACATGGGCTGAAATGACAAGTAAAGTTATTGCTTCTAACGGTAGTGAATTAACACTAAAAGTAGTGTGTGACGGTCAAACACAAGAAATTAAAGTAACTCCGAAAGAAGATACAACGATAAAAAAAGGCAAAGAAGTAAAAACATACAAGTTAGGTATTAATCCTGCCTATGAGAGAGATTATCTAAGAGCTATCAAAAACGGCTTTTCTCAGACATTGTATTACGGAACGATGATTTTTACAGGTATTGTTAACTTATTTGTTTCAATATTTAGAGGGGGATTTAGTCTAAATCAACTAGGAGGGCCGGTGGCAATTTATGAAATGTCCAGCGCGGCTGCTCAGAGTGGGTTAATTACAACATTGCGTTGGACAGGAATACTAAGTGTAAACTTAGGACTTATGAATTTAATTCCGATACCGGTGTTGGATGGCGGTCGTATTGTTTTCGTTATTTACGAAGCAATATTTAAAAAACCGATTAATAAGAAGGCTCAATATTACATGACTGTTGCATTTGGTTTATTGTTAATGGCATTAATGTTGGCAGTTACATGGAATGATATTCAACGACTGTTTGGAAAATAAAGCAACTCCTCTTAGACAGTTGATTTTCAAAGTTAGATAAATATTTATACAAAGAATTTAGTTCTATACTGAACAGAACTAAATTCTTTTAGTTTTTTGTTATTACACAAAGTTTGGTACTAATTTCTATTATATTTTAGTTATTTGTGATAATATGGTAACTAATCAAATTACTTTATAAAGGATGAGTATTATGAATATTAGAAAAATTGTTAAAGAAAATAACCTTGAGGAATTGTTTAATGCTGTAAAAATTGGCATAGAAAAAGAAGGCCAACGAGTTCTGGAAAGTGGTGATATTTCTAAAACAGGTCATCCTAAAACATTCGGAATAAGACAAAAACATCCATATATTCAAACAGATTTTGCAGAATCTCAGATAGAGCTTATCACTTCACCTGAAAACTCTGAAAAAAATGTACTTCGTTATCTGGCGGCAATACATGAAGTTGTTTTAAAAAATCTTCCTAAAGATGAATTTATATGGCCGCTTAGTATTCCGGTAAAATTACCTAATGAAGAAGATATTAAGGTAGCGCAGTTTGAAGATAAATGGGATGTAGAATATAGAGAGTATTTAGTAAAAAAATACGGGAAATATAAACAAATGGTTTCGGGTATTCATTATAATTTTCAGTTATCTGATAATTTAATGAAGTCTATAGCTGATATTGAAAAAAAAGATATAGTAGATGTAAAAAATAATATTTATATGAAATTGGCTCGTCAATTTATTCGCTATCAGTGGCTACTTGTTTATTTATACGGTGCAAGTCCGTTAGTAGAGGATAAGTATTATTATAATAGTAATGATAAACCGAAAGATTATGTAAGAAGTATAAGAATGAGCCGTTTTGGTTATGTCAATGATGAAGATATTGTTGTATCTTATAACTCTTTAGAAGAGTATATTGATAATATAGTATCTTATGTAGAAACCGGAAAACTCATTGCAGAAAAAGAGTTCTACTCTAGCGTCCGTTTTAGAGGAGAAGATACTGTAAAAAAATTTTTAAATAACGGTATTAAGTATATAGAATTTAGACTATTCGACTTAAATCCGTATGCTCCTTTCGGAATTTTGGGAAAAGATATTCGTTTTATTCATTTATTTATTAAAACTTTAGTATGGTTAGATGAAAAAAATGCTGTTAAATCGGTAGAAATAGGAAAAGAGTACAGTGAGAAGATAGCTTTGGCGCACCCTTTGTCAAAACCTGAGTATTTAGAAGAAGGTTTGGAACTTTTGGATAATATGAAGGAAATGGTTAAAGAGCTAAAATTATCGGAAGCAGACTTAACTCTTATTGAAGAAAAAGAAAATGAATTAATAGATTCAACACTCACAATAGGCGGCAGATTGGTTAGAGATTATAAAAATACTTCACCGCTGGAGGTGGGAATGAAACTTGCAAAAAAATATAAAAAGCAAGCAACGGAAAATTATTATTCACTAAAGGCATTTGAAAATATGGAACTATCTACCCAAGCGTTAATAGAAGACGCAATAAGAAATGGAATTAAAGTTGATATTATTGATGAAAATGACCAATTTATACGTCTGGAGTGGAATAATCAGGTGGAGTATGTTAAAAACGGAAATATGACAAGTAGAGATAGTTATATTTCACCACTTATTATGGAAAATAAGATAGTTACGAAAAAAATTCTCGCTGAGCAAGGCTTTAGAGTACCTAAAGGGTATGAAGTATCAACTTTAGATGATGCTGTTATGGTATTTAATTATATAAAAAATAAACCTGTTGTCATTAAACCTAAAAGTACAAATTTTGGATTAGGAATTACCATTTTTAAGTATGGGATAAATGATATAGAAACCTATTCAGAAGCGATTAATTTAGCGCTAAAAGAAGATAAAGATGTAATAATTGAAGAATTTATCGAAGGAACGGAATATCGCTTTTTTGTAATCGAGGGTAAAACAAAGGCTGTTTTACTTAGAGTTCCGGCTAATGTTGTTGGTGATGGAGTTCATACAATAGAAGAGTTGGTAGAAATAAAAAATAACAGTTCATTACGTGGTGATGCCAAAAAAACACCTCTAAAAAAATTGGAGCTTGGCGAAATAGAACAGTTGCAATTAAAAGAGCAAGGGTTAACGATACATACAGTTTTGAAAAAAGGACAAGTAGCAAACTTAAGAGAAAATTCCAATATTAGTACCGGTGGTGATTCTATAGATATGACAGATGAAGTTCACAGCAGTTATAAAAAGTTAGCTGTAAAAATTTCGGATGCCATGTTAGCAAAAGTGTGTGGCGTGGATTTAATAATACCAGATATAAAATCGGAAGTAGATAACAATAATTATGGAGTGATAGAAGCAAACTTTAATCCTATGATGATGATGCATATTTATCCATATAAAGGTAAATCACGAAGATTATCACTTGATGTTTTGAGAATGCTTTTTCCGGATAAAAATATAATATAAAAATAGGGGTTTATCTAAAGTTAAAAATTTAATAGAATTTACTTATTAGCAGACAGATGCAGTAGTTCGTTAATTTTAAACTATTTAAAAAGTTTTTCAAAACTAACGAATTGTGTGGGAGCGACTTAATAAAATCAATTTCTAATGGAATTATGATTTTTGAGTTGCTCCTATTTCTATATTTTATATTATTATTGTTATGGGTATATATAAAGTAAAAATATATTTTTATCTACATATTGATGTAAAATATAAAAATAGTATATAGTGAAAAAATGAAAATAAAATTTTCTTAATGTATTTCTTATTTTAAATTTTGATAATTATAAACAAGATAATTTAGTTATTAACATGATGAAAAACAAATTATAACTAAGATTATTTAACATTTATAATGTAAAAATATTAATTAGTAAAAAAATAAACATTAGAAATCGTATTCAATGTTTGAAATGACTAAAATACAAACATTTACAAACGTTATGTAAAATGATATAATTTATGTTGTATACAAAGGTGTACACGTCATATTAAATTAATTTATAAATAAAGGAGGTACTAGGATGGTAGGAATTATCATCGCAAGTCACGGTGAATTTGCTGCTGGTATTAAGCAATCGGGAACTATGATTTTCGGAGAACAAGAAAAAGTAGAAACTGTTGTATTTATGCCAAACGAAGGCCCGGAAGACTTGCAAAGAAAACTTCAAGAAGCTACAAAAAAAGTAGATTCTGAAGAAATTCTTTTCCTTGTAGATTTATGGGGTGGAAGTCCATTTAATCAAGCGAATAAACTGTTTGAAGAAGCCCCGGAAAAAAGAGCTATCGTCGCAGGTCTTAACTTGCCAATGTTGATTGAAGCATATGCAAGTAGATTAACAATGACAACTGCACACGAGATAGCCAAAGCTATCGCTCCAACAGCGATTGACGGTGTGAAAGTTCGCCCTGAAGAACTTCAACCGAAACAAGAGCCGGTTAAACAACAATCGGTTGCACAAAGCACTATTCCGGAAGGGACGGTTTTGGGTGACGGCAAAATTAAATTTGTACTGGCACGTATTGATACACGTTTACTACACGGACAAGTAGCGACTAACTGGACAAAATCTACAAATCCTAACAGAATTATTATTGTATCAGATTCAGTATCAAAAGATGAATTGCGTAAAAAACTTATTGAGCAAGCAGCTCCTCCCGGAGTACGTGCTCACGTAATTCCATTAGATAAACTTGTTCAAGTGTATAATGATCCGCGTTTTGGAGATACTAAAGCGTTATTGTTATTTGAAACACCGCAAGACGCATTAACAGTTATTGAAAAAGGTGTAGAAATTCCTGAATTAAATATCGGTTCAATGGCACACTCTGTAGGAAAAGTTCAAATTAATAATGTTTTATCATTAGATCAAGATGATGTAGATGTCTATAAAAAACTTCGTGATTTAGGTGTCAAATTTGATGTTCGTAAAGTATTGAGCGATAGCCCGGTAGATTTATTCAAATTAATTGAAGCAAAATCAAACGAAGGTTTAAAATTATAATTTAATTATGTATTTATATTAGGAGGACACAATGGATTTTAATATTCTTTCAGTGATTTTAGTCCTTGTAGTTGCTTTTTTAGCAGGTATGGAAAGTATCTTAGATCAATTCCAATTCCATCAACCAATTATTGCATGTTCGCTAATCGGTTTGGCTACGGGACATTTAACAGAATGTATCATTTTAGGTGGTGCGTTACAATTACTAGCTTTGGGATGGGCAAATATCGGTGCAGCTGTTGCACCAGATGCAGCATTGGCATCAGTAGCATCAGCGATTATTTTTGTAAAAGCTGCTAATTTTTCTGCTGATGGACGTAACATTGCGATTGCAGCAGCTATCACATTAGCAACAGTAGGATTAGTATTAACAATGGCAGTTCGTACATTGGCGGTGGTAATAGTACACCGTGCTGATAGTGCGGCAGAAAACGGTAATTTTGCGGGAGTTCAATTCTGGCATTATGTAGCATTATGTATGCAAGGATTACGTGTAGCAATTCCGGCAGGTTTACTAATGTTTATTCCGTCAGAAGCGGTTAAAAGTGGTTTAGAGGCACTACCGGAATGGTTCTCAAAAGGTATGACTATCGGTGGTGGTATGGTAGTAGCAGTAGGTTTCGCTATGGTAATTAATCTAATGGCGACAAAAGAAGTATGGCCATTCTTCTTCTTAGGTTTTGCATTAGCACCGTTAAAAGAATTGACACTTATTGCGACAGGTATTATCGGATTATGTATCGCTATTGTTTACCTAAATCTTTCTAATAGAAAAGGTGGTGGCGGTGGATCTGCCTCATCAGGTGATCCATTAGGTGATATATTAAATGATTATTAGTAGGAGGAACGAATAATGGAGAGAAAAGTTACATTAAGTAAAAAAGATCGTCGTAGCGTTATGTTGCGTTCTCAGTTCCTTCAAGGATCATGGAACTATGAACGTATGCAAAATGGTGGTTGGGCATTCGCTCTAATCCCGGCACTTAAAAAATTATATCCGAATAAAGAAGATGCAACTCAAGCATTAAAACGTCATTTAGAATTTTTTAACACACACCCATATATTGCAGCACCTATCCTTGGGGTAACACTTGCTCTTGAGGAAGATCGTGCAAATGGTGCGGAAATTGATGATGCAGCTATCCAAGGTGTTAAGGTCGGAATGATGGGGCCGTTAGCCGGTATTGGAGATCCTGTATTTTGGTTTACAGTTCGACCAATTTTAGGAGCTATTGCAGCGTCACTAGCTTTAGGTGGTTCTATTTTAGGACCTTTGTTATTCTTTATCGCATGGAATGCTATACGTATAGGTTTCCTATGGTATACACAGGAATTTGGTTACAAAAAAGGTTCAGAAATTACTAGTGACCTTTCAGGCGGTATCTTACAAAAAGTTACAAAAGGTGCATCAATTCTTGGTATGTTCGTAATGGGTATTTTAGTTCAACGTTGGACTAATATCAGCTTCCCGTTAGTAGTATCAAAAGTACCGTTAGATGATAAGGCATTTATTCATTTCCCTGGAGAAAAAGAACATATTACAGGTGGTGTACTTCAAGATATTATTACAAAAGTGCAAAGTGGAGAATATTCTTTAACACCGGAAAAAGTAACAACATTGCAAGATAACTTAAACCAACTTATTCCGGGCTTTGCGGCATTACTATTAACATTCGTATGTATGTGGCTATTAAAACGTAAAGTAAGCCCAATCATAATAATCTTCGGATTGTTCGCATTAGGTATTTTAGCACATGTAGCCGGAGTAATGTAGAAATATTAAATATAGACCATTTATAATTAGAATTTCAAGTCTGATTATAAATGGTTTTATAAATTATAGCAGTCTATCATAAGAATAAATTAAAGATTTATAGGATATAAATTTTAAAAATATGACTGTTATCTCTTGCAAATAGTAAGAAAAATTGATATTATAACTAAATGTATATAGCACATATAAAGGCAAGAATACGGCTTGCAAGTTTCTACCATCTGACCTTAAATTAGATGACTATGGGCATTTTTTATATTATATTTTATTTAATAACTTTAAATTGAATATATTAAGAAACTAAAGAAAATTGCCTACTTTTATTTAAAGGGGCGATTTTTTATTTTAATATATTATTATTAAATTTTATAAAAAATTTTCATAAGGTATTATTTGTGTTACAAAAACTATAAGGAGATATTATTTTGAAAACATTTATTTTGAGTTTACAACACGTACTTGCTATGTATGCGGGAGCTGTTATTGTTCCCATTATTGTAGCAGCGGGGCTAGGACTTTCTTCTGAACAGACAACATATTTAGTTTCTGTTGATATATTTATGTGTGGAGTTGCAACTTTTCTACAAGTTTATAAAGGTAAATTTGTCGGTATTGGGTTACCGGTTGTTCTCGGTTGTACTTTTACAGCAGTAGCACCGATGATCTCTATTGGAAAAAATTTCGGGCTTGCTACAATGTATGGAGCAATTTTTATTTCAGGATTGGTTGTTGTTCTTATATCACCGTTTTTTGCTAAAGTGGCTAAGTTGTTTCCACCCGTAGTAACCGGTAGTGTAGTGACAATTATTGGAATTACTTTAGTTCCGGTAGCGATGAATTATATAGCCGGAGGGCAGGGATCAGCTGATTTTGGGAATCCTAAAAATATTCTATTGGCATTTGTAACATTGATTATTATTTTAATAATTTATAAATTTACAACAGGATTTATTCATTCAATAGCTATTTTATTAGGTCTTGTAATAGGGACAGTGTTGGCAAATTTTATGGGAATGGTAAGTTTTGCAGAAGTAGGTCAAGCCGGATGGTTTCAACATCCTACGCCGTTTAAATTTTCGGGATTTGAATTTAAGAGCAGTGCCATTTTAACCTTTGTTATTGTTGGAATAGTAAGCATGATAGAATCTACGGGGGTATATTATGCACTTGGAAATATTTGCGATAAAAAAATTGGAGAGCAAGATTTAAGAAGAGGATATTTAGCAGAAGGATTAGCAGTAATGTTAGGTTCAAGCGTCAACGCCTTTCCATATACTACATACTCTCAAAATGTCGGACTTGTTCAAATTTCCGGAGTAAAGAGCAAAAAAGTAATGTATGTTATGGTATTATTGTTACTAGTGTTTGGTTCAATACCGAAAATTGGGGCATTAGCAACCATAGTACCTCAGCCGGTTCTTGGTGGTGCGATGATTAGTATGTTTGGAATGGTACTCGCTTATGGGGTAAAAATGTTGGGGAGTACAGATTTTGCAAAGCAAGAAAATCTAATGATTATTGCCTGTTCGGTAGGATTAGGATTAGGAGTTACAACAGTACCGACAGCTTTTGCCAAACTACCGGAGTTTATAAGAGTATTTACGGATAGTGGAATAGTATTGGGAACGATTGTCGCAATTGTAATGAATTTAGTATTTAATAGAAAAAGTAAAGTTAAAAATAAATAGGAAAAATTTATAATTGAAGCAGGAATTATAAATTAATTATAGATTAGAAAAAGAAGTTTAGCTATTTTAAAAAAGTTATTTTTTGTATTGATAAATTTTATTTTAGGTTATAAAATATATTTAATAATTTACAGAGATGGTAATAAAGCTATAAAAATACATATATTACATATCGGGAGAGTAATCGTTGATGAAGCATTGTCATTTTATAAAAAAGGAGAAAATAAAATAGCGTGGACGGGGATATTTCGCTCAAAAAAACAACAAATTTCTATTCTGGTTTCAATTTACTTGATAGAACACCCAAAAGGATTAATTCTAATTGATACAGGATGGCATATTAATAATAGAACACATCAAATAAAAAATTTGTTATTTCAATATCCGGTCATAGTAAGGGATTATGTGCAACAAAAGTTAAAAGTTTGAATGATGAACACTATGTATTATTGGCGTCGAATGCGGGTTATGCAGCACGTTCGTGGGAAGAAAACTTAACACCGGGTGTTGTCGAAAATAGAGAACAAGCACAAAAATCACTTGATTGGGTTAAAACTCATACAATAAATGAAAATTGTATTGAAGTATTAGCAAATCATGATGATAAAGTAGAACCGCATATTATACGGTTATAGAAGTATAATAGCACATAAAGATATTGCAAAATAACTAATTATTAATTATTTAACGAAAAGAGAATACTGTAAGTAAGATAATATTTTGAAGATAAAAAATAATATTGAAGATGAGATAGATTGGATAAAATTTATCTCATCTATTTTTTAATTTAAAATAATTTTTAAAAAAATCGTAGCTAATTTAATCGTTTAACATCCAATTTTCAAAAGAACAGATATTTTCATCATCAGAAATAAATGAAGTTAATTCTTGTTCAAACTCTTCAATCAGCTTTGAATTATTTACATTTGGATATGGGTTTCTAATAATATAGCAAATCCGAGGAGGCGGTGGGGTTGTTAATGTGAAAAAAGTCAGATTAGGATTAGAACGCATGGCGCCGTTGATTACGGACATTGGTGCAACTCCCCAACTGTCATCTTGAATGTATCGTTGAAGCATGGAACCGGTATTAATGCTTAAGGCAGGGTGGCAAGATGGGTTGAAATGAAGGTCGTGCCAACTTTTATAATCTAACCCCCAGTTCAGTAAAACTTCTTTTTCGGTAGGTAACTCACCACAGTCCATATCGTTATGATAAGGGCTGTTTTTGCTACAGATGAGATACATAAGTTCTCGATAAATAGGTTTACTAACAACATCAGGATAGTTAATTCTTGAAAAGACAAAACCTATGTCAGCAATGCGGTCTTCCACCAATGAATATATCTCAGAAGAATGGTGAGTTCTTATATTCAGACGAATATTTGGATGTGTGGACATGAATTTTTTAAAAAATGATACGAAAGTATAGTTGTTCACTGCATCCACACTGGCGATTGTTAAAGTTTGTATATTTTCAATATCTTTTAGATGTTGGGTGTCCTTCCAAAGAGAAGCCCATTGGCTTGCAATTGGAATGAATGAATGTCCATAATTTGTAAGTTCCACTCTCCTATGACCTTTGTTTCGTATTAAAAGTTGTACTCCTAATTCATTTTCAAGTTGTTGAAGTCTTGAAGAAACTGTTGATTGTGATACATACAAATACTTTGCAGCAGCTGAAATACTTCCGTAAGTAACAGTTGTTAAAAAAGTTTCTATTTGTTCATAAAACATTTTTATATTCTCCTTCGTTTTCACATTTATTTTCGTTTTATAAATAACGAATTTATTGATATTTTATATCAAAAATATCTGTTTTACAAGTAATATATTATATGATATATTAAAATCATAGAAAAACAAAACTCAGAATACAGTACTGAACCTTGAAAATTATTATTAAAACAAAGGAGTTACCATTATGGAACAAAAACAATTAATCGCAGCTATAAAAAAAGTGGATACAGCCAGTATTTCAGATGCAATGGATAAACTAGGGATTTCTTGTGGTTTACTAGGAATTCAAGCGGTTGCCGGTGGGAATAAAATCTGTGGAGAAGCATTTACGGTTCATTATATCCCCTGTGGACTAGAAAAAGGCAATGTAGGAGATTTTATTGATGATGTAGAACCTGGGCAGGTTGTGGTCATTGATAATGGCGAACGAACTTATTGCACAGTATGGGGAGATATTATGACCTATACAGCAAAAACAAAGGGAATTGAAGGAACGGTGATTGATGGTGTCTGTCGTGATGTTGACGGTATCAAAGAATTAGATTATGGAGTTTATACAAAGGGTAAATATATGGTTACAGGAAAGGAACGTGTAACGGTCGATGCGGTGAATATTCCGATTGCTATTTCCGGAGTTCAAGTTCGCCCGGGGGATATTATTCTTGGAGATGATTCGGGTGTATTAGTAATTCCAAAAGAACGAGCAGAAGAAGTTCTTGTAATTGCTAAACATATTGAAGAAGTAGAACAAAAGATTATTGCTGAAGTAAAAAATGGTAGTACTTTGAAAGTAGCACGTGAAAGATTCGGCTATCATAATCTACAATCTAAGAATAAATAAAAGGAGGGATTTTTATGGTAGCAACATCTCGTAAAAAAACGGCAGCAATTCTTTCGCTTTCTGCCATCATGTACACTGCATATGTTGGTCCGGGCTTTGCTTCAGGAACACAGACGGTTTCTTATTTTAACAATAAAGGATGGATTGGTATTTTTCTCGGCCCAGCATTAGCAGGTTTGTTATGCTTTGTTTTTAGTATTCTTCTCTTTGAAGTTAATCGAATTTATCAACCGGTGTCTTATAGAGATGCCTATAACACTATTTATCGACCTAAAAGATTGCAACTTTTTTTCGGAACTTTTAAAGAAATTCAGGTTATTTCAGTTGTTCTGATTGCCTTATCAGCACAAATTTCCACAACAGCAATTCTGTTAAATCAGATATTTGGCGTGCCAAGAATTATTGGAACTATTGGTTTTTGTATTCTAGTGTTGCTGTTTGCACTCTTAGGGGCTGGAGTTCTTCGTAAGATGGGAGCTATCTTTGGAATTGCCGTATTATTAGTTTGTGCAGGAGTAGCAATTATCTGTCTTAAAAATGCTATCCCTCTTGCTAATAATTATTTGGAAGAACATATTTCCTATACATCTTATGGGTTTTCAGCATCGCAAGCCTGGTTTTCGATGTTGACTATTGTTGTCTTTTTCATGAATGGTTATGATGCCTGTGTACCGGCATCACGAGGTGTTCTAAAAACGAGAAAAGATATTATCTTACAATCTACTGTAACTGCAGTGCTATGTGCAGGTTCTACTATGATTTTTACATATATCTTTTCTGCAGGAATGCCGGATATTATGAAAGAAGACATTCCAACACTTTGGGCAATTGACACACTTTCAAACTCCGGAAATTTTTCTAAAATTTTATATGCTATATTTGCCATTGGTGCTATGGTTTCAAGCTCGGTTGCCTTTATATTTACAGTTTGTAATCGTTTTGAGCCATTGCTTGCAAAGAAATGGAAAAACAGTAGTATTTCAGTACGAAAATTTTTAATTGCTATAATTTTTGTATTGATTTGTACATTTGGATCAAGCCTAGGTTTGATTAATATTATTAAATACGGTTATGGTGGATTTACAATGATAGTAGGACCTGTTATGTTGATACCATTAATCGTGAGCGTTCCATATAGACTATGGAAAGATAAAAAAGATGGAATTCTTGATGAAAATTACACATTGATTACAAAAACTTCAGAAAGGTAGGGAAAGTATGAATTTAACAGAGGAAGTAAGACAAAAATTATTAAAATTACCAACAGGAAATATTGCAGATAATAATAATTTAGTTCCCAATCAAGGAGTTATGGATACAGCGATTAAACCTGTAGATTTTAGAATGAAGATGGTTGGCAGAGCTTTTACGGCCAGATGTTTTCCAGGAGATAATTTAGCACTTCATCAGGCAATTTATGCCTCAAAACCGGGAGATGTTTTGATATTAGACCTTCATGGATATGTCAACGCAGGTCATTTTGGAGATATTATGGCAACAGCGTGCAAACTCCATGGGCTTGCCGGGATTGTTATTGATGGTAGCTGTCGAGATGCTGAAGATATAAAAAAACTTGGGTTTCCTGTCTTTTCAAGAGGATTTAACCCATCAGGTACGGTAAAAGAAAGTCTAGCTCAGTTGGATATACCGGTTCACTGTGGAGGTATTCAGATCAATCCAGGAGATATTATAGTTGGTGATTGTGACGGTGTTGTCGTCATTCCTAAAGAATATGAAGATAAAGTATTTGAAAAAGCTTTGGCTAAATTCGATCATGAGGTGGAAGTTATTAGGAAGTTGAAACAAGGAAAAACAACTTTGGAAATATATGGATTTGATAAAATTATTAAAGAAAAAAGTATCTTAAAGACTTTATAGTAAAAATTTGAGAAGAAATATTTTTCTCAGAGGTAAGTTCTTTGAAATTTTATTTTAGTAGAAAAAAACTCATCATAAATTTTTAAGAGGAACTTTGGTATATTTTGATTAATTAGGTAGTTGTTAATGGGGTCAAAGTAACAGTTTATTTTAAAATGGAAATGGTGACAAGGGTTTAAACTTAATAAAAACTAAGCAATCATTCAAAACACGAGTGATTGCTTTTTTACTTATATAATATATAATAATTGAGGTATTACACCTAAAAAGGAAAATAGCAAAATTTATGTTATAATAAAAATAATATAATAGAGGAGAACTGGTGATGAATTTAACGCAGTATAAGTATTTATTATTTGATTTAGATGATACATTATTAGATTTTAAAAAAGCGGAAAGAAGAGCATTTAAAAAATTATTGTTAAACCATAATATAGAATATAGTGATGATTTATTTGAAAAATATATTACAATAAATAAATCATTGTGGAGAAAACTTGAATTAGGAGAGCTTAGCAGTAAAGATGTAACTAAGGGGAGGTTTAAACGTTTTTTTAGTTTATTAAATAAAGAAGTTAATGATGAGAAGTATGATAAGGAGTATAGAATTTATCTGGCAGAAGGTAACCAAGTATTTAAAGGAGTACCGGAACTTTTAAAAAAATTAGCACAAACTCATAAACTTTATATCGCTACTAACGGCGTAGCGGCAACTCAACGCACCCGATTTAAAAATAATAAACTAGATGAATATTTTGATTATATATTTATTTCAGAAGAATTAGGGTATAAAAAACCTGATAAAGAATTTTTTGAAAAAGTATTTGAAATAATTGGAAGTAAAAATAAAAGTGAAGTATTGATGATAGGAGATAATCTGGTATCTGACATACTAGGTGGGAATAATTTTGGAATAGATACCTGTTGGATAAACGCAGAAGATATAGAGAACATCACAAATATAATTCCGACTTATAAAATAAGAAGTGTAATGGAGTTAATAAGATAAAAATTATTATTAAAAAATATAATTCAACAGAAAATATGAAAGGTACTTGATTGTACTCCTAATGATGTGTTTAGTTTTGATGATGATTATGAAAAGGAAGAAGATGAGCAAAATTAAGTTAAAAGACGAAAGTGCATTGAATGGACTTTATAATGAAATAAATATTATAGTTGCTTATTCAGGTAATTATATCGTGAGGATATAAATTAGAATTGTAGAGGTTAGGCATGAATAAAAAATTGGAAGAAATGAGTTTAAAAGAACTTTGGCAACTGTTTCCGATATTTCTAGTTGAACATAATAAAGAGTGGATAAAATGGTATGAAGAAGAAAGAAAATTGATATTATCAGCAGTGCCGAGTAAAAGTATAAAAAGAATATCTCATATCGGTAGCACAGCTATATTAGGAATATTGTCAAAAAATATTGTGGATATATTGGTTGAAGTAAACGACAAGGCGGATTTAGATTTTGTTAAAAATATTCTCATAAATAATAGTTGGCTTTGTATGAATATGACTGAAACCCGCATTACATTAAATAAAGGGTACACAGAACAAGGATTTGCAGAAAAAGTATTCCATCTTCATATTAGACTTGTTGGAGATAATGATGAACTGTATTTTAGAGATTATTTGAATGAGCATAAGGAAATAGGCAAAGAATATGAAATTTTAAAACTGTCACTTTGGAAAGAATTTGAACATGATAGGGATGGATATACCAAGGCAAAAACAGATTTTATAAAAAAATATACAAATTTAGCAAAAAGTTTATATGGAAAAAGATACTAACCAAATTAGAAGTTGTGGAGGCGTAAATGGATATAAAAATAAAAGAAGTTGTAGATAAACCGGAAAAGGAAGCAGTATCGAGAGAAGTATTATATGACCTTCCGGAATGGTTCGGCATGCCGGAAAGCACGGAAGATTATATTCGTGATTCACAGGACAAGCCTTTTCTCGCTTGTTATATGAATGATAAGCCCGTTGGTTTTGTTGTATTAAACGCAACCAGCAAGGATTGTGCAGATATTTTTGTAATGGGCATAAAAAAGAAATTCCATCGAATGGGTATCGGATCGGTACTTAATGAAGCATACGAAACTATGGCAAGGAAGTTGGGTTACACATACTCACAGGTAAAAACGGTACAGATGGGACATTACAAAGAATATGATATTACCAATAATTTTTATATAGCGATGGGATATAAAGAATTGGAATGTTTTCCGACTTTATGGGACGAATGGAATCCGTGTCAAATATATATTAAATATCTTGGAGTGTAACAAATCGGCCCTATGTCAAATACGGGGCATGAGAAAATAAGAAAAAAAAGCTAAGCAGTACAAAGTTGCTTAGCTTTTCTCTTTTTCGGCTTTGACAGTTGATATTATTTTAAATCCATCCCTCTTCAGTTGCCTTTTTTACAGCTTCCGTTCTATTTTTACAATTTAGTTTTGCTAAGATATTAGAAATATAATTTCTGGTAGTACCCTCCGATAAAAATAAATTGGTAGCAATTTCCTTATTTGATAAACCTTCTTTAATGTTTTTTAATAAAATAATTTCTTGATTTGATAATGGGTTATGATTTGAAAAAATATTTTCCATAAGTTCAGGAGAGTACTCTTTTTTACCTATTAGAACATTATGGATAGTTTGCATAAGTTCTTCTATAGAGCGATCTTTAAGAACATAGGCATCAACATTATTTTTAACGGCACGTTCAAAATAACCGCTACGTTTGAAGGTGGTTACTATAATAACTTTGGTGGGAATATTATTTTTTTTAATCCATTCCAACACGTCCAAACCTGTCATTTTCGGCATTTCAATATCTAAAATTGCAACATCAATATTGTTATTTTTTAAGTAGCTTAAAGCCTCTTTTCCGTCACCAGCTTGAACAACATTTTCTATGTCTTCTTCCATTAATAATAATTTTGTCATGGCATCTCTTAACATACTCTGATCTTCAGCAATAAGCAATTTCATAAAAAATCCCCCTATTATTTTATAATTTTTTCGGTATAATTACTTGAATTTTTGTTGGATTATTTTTTGATATAATCGTAATAGTTCCATTTACTATTTTAATTCTTTCATAAATAGATTTTAGTTCATTTCCGGTTATTTCTTTAAAACCGACTCCATTATCTGTTGAAATAATGGTTATATCATTTTGTTTTTCATTAAGAATTAATGAGCAGTTGTCAGCATTGCTATGTTTAATAATATTATTTATCAACTCTTTTAAAATCATAGTAGTGGTAGTAGTGGTCCAACTGCTAAGTTCTTTGGTATAAATATTATTTTCTATTTTACATTTAATCTCTGCCAACGAAGTAATATCTTCAATAATTTTTAATTCTTCGTTTATTGTTCGATATTTTAGATTGTTAATAATAGAACGAGTTTCGTGCATAGATTTCGTACTGATTTCTATAATTTCACGAAGTTCATTTTGTGCTTCTTCTAATTTATTTTTTATTAAAAGTTTTTCTGCAAGTTCGGCTTTAAGTTTTAGCATAACAAAAACATGGCCTATACTATCATGTAAATCACGACTTATTCTATTTCTTTCATTTTCTGCTAATAAAATATTAATATGTTCGTTGTGTTTTCTATGTTCTTCCTTAAGTTTTTTATCAAAATATGCTTTGCGTTGGAAAATAAAAGTGGCTAAGCATAAAACGTAAAAACAAGACATAATAAATTTTTCAGGAATGCGGTAGTTCCCAAAAAGAATAGCTATTATTAAAAAGTTCAATATAGTAAAGAAGCTCGTAATTCTATATGAACGAAATGAAATATCTTTAAAATGCCAGACTATCAGATTACTAAGATAAAATGAAAATAGCATATTCATAGGATGAATCCAAATTGTCATGTAGATAATATAACAGGATAGATAAAACCAAAGAATAAAACTAATATACTTGTTATTAGCATAAATCATGGAGATATAACAAATTATAGCTGGTAATGTAAGCAATAACGTATATTTTGGATAACTTCCATCTAATACATATGTAATAGGAAAGGCGAAAAATATTAACGAAATATAAAAAGGGAAATTAGCCAATTTTTTAATTAAGTTTTTCATAGAAAACTCCTTCTACTATATTTTGATGTTGATAAAGTGAATTTAAAAAACTTTATTTACATTTTAGCATAAAATATAAAGTGTGTGAATAAACTAGATAATTATTCACACACTTTAAACAATTATTTAATTTCCATTTTTCTTTTAATAACTAAAGTAAGAATAATAAAACCAACGCCATAGGTTAAGAGAATGCCAAGGGAATTAAAAGAAAAGGTACCTTCTTTTATATATTTATTGACAAAGTTTAATAAATGATAGGTTGGAGTTACTTTTGAAATATTTTGTAACCATTCCGGGAAAAGATAGGTAGGCCACCATAAACCGCCTAGCATTGCTAAACCTAAATATAAAATATTAGACAAAAGACTTAATTTTTCCGTAGATTGAATTAAACTAAGAATAAGACCTATTCCTAAGAAAGTTGTACTACCTATAACCATTAAAATTCCTGCCATTATCCACTCTTTAGCACTCATATTGACATCACGTAAGAAATGACCGACCGTAAAGACAACAATAACTGCTATGATAAAAGTTACTAAAAGACGGGTAAAACGAGCAAAATAGTATTCAACTAATTTAATTGGAGCATTATCAATAATACTTAGGTAACTATTGGTTTCATCTTCTCTAATAGATAGCGGTAAAGAAAATAAAGCGAAACTGATACTGCTAAATGCTGTCATAGAAATAAGCATATCTTTAATGACACGAGTTTGAACACTCGGATCATCGAATTGTTGCATTCCCGAAAACAGTATAAAGAATATAACCGGAAATCCAAGACCCATTGTGAAATTTGATATGTTTCGTTTAGTAAGAATAAATTCCATTTTTAATAATGTTAAAAAATTTTTCATAATAATAACTCCTTAATTTTCTTTAGTAGTAGTAAAAATACTATCTAACAAAGTTCTATTTTGTACTTCCAAATCTTTAAAAGTACAACCGTTTCTTTCTAATAATTTCCAGATGTTATCTGCATCTTTAGTAAGGAAACTGAAACTATCTAGTTTAACTTCTAGACTGTATATATTTTCACAATTTTTTAATAAGTCAAAATATTTAACAGGAAGGGTAAATAGTTTTTCCACATCTTCAGCGCGCATGGCGTGCGGTGTGGTATCACGTATTAGTTCTCCTTTATGAAGAACCAGTATTCTGTCTGCTGTATGTTCGACTTCTTCAATGTAATGGGAAGAGTAGATAATCGTTGCTCCTTGCTTTTTTAAGTCATTAACGATTTCCCAAAAACGAACACGTGTAGAAGTATCCATACCGGCTGTCGGTTCGTCTAGGAAAATTATTTTAGGTTTTCCGATTAAAGTTAATACAAAAGACAATAATCTTCTTTGCCCTCCAGATAATTTTGATGCGAGATTTTCTTTTTGGTTATCATCAAAGCAAAGAATTTTATCTATTTCTTCGATATTAAGATGTTCAGGATAAATACTTTGAACAAAGTTAATTAATTCTTTTACTTTTAATTTATTGGGAATTTTATTCTCTTGTCTTAGCGCATTAACATATCTTTTTAATTCCAAATTTGTAGGCTTTAGACCGTTAATTGTAATATTACCTGAATTGATAAATTTATTACCCAAAAGACAATTCATTAATGTGGTTTTACCCGCTCCGTTAGGTCCTATCAATGCTAGGTAATCACCTTCATAAACATCAAATGAAATATTTTTTAGAATATTATTAGATTTAATGGTTTTAGTTATATTTTTTACTGAAATAATTTTTTTATTATCCATTTTTATTACCTCTTGTTATTTTGTAGTTACATTATATCATAGAAAAAATATAATTTTTCAGTAGGAGAAGTCATATAAAAATATGACAAATGTAATATATCAATAGCTTAACTTTAAAATGTATGCCAAATTTTTATTAATAATCAATTTTTTAAGTTATCTAACGTCAAAAAAGTACAATTTAATTCCAGATTAGAAACGATTTTTCTAGCAATAGTTTCTACAGGGAGAGGATAAACATTTTTGAAGAATTTAATTCCTAAAGTTGAAAAAATTTTGATAGGTATGACATTTAGATAAGAAGATAATCGGTTTTTCCCATACATTAAACCGGGTTTTACGATAAGGTAATCCAATCCTGAATTAATAATAAGTTTTTCTGCTTCCAGTTTACTGTTTAAATAACTTTTAAATCCACCTTGAGCAGATATAAAAACTAATTTTTTAATATTGGATTTTTCACAAAGTTCAATAGATTTTTTAACACTTAATGTATTTATTTTGCTATACTGATTTTTATTTTTTATAGTACCTATAAGATGAATAGCAATATCAAAATTATAGTTTTTGAGATTAAGGGTATTGATGGAAAAAATATTGGCACATATCCAAGGAAGTTGAGTGTTATTTGCGGTACGTGAGAGATAAGAAACAAAATGATCATGTTTTATTAACTCATAACTTAGGGATTTTCCGACAAAACCGCTACCACCGATTAAAAGTATATTCATAAGCAAATACCTCGTGAAAATATTAATTATATTTCAAGTTCATTTTATAAAATAGTAACATAGTAGAAGATAAAAGTAAAAGATTGTGAAAGGTATGGAGGTTGTAGTTATGAAAATAGGATTAGTTTTAGAAGGTGGAGGTATGAGAGGTCTTTACACTGCAGGGGTGTTAGATGTATTTTTAGAGAGTAATATAAAAGTAACTGATGTTATTGGTGTTTCAGCAGGAACGTTGTTCGGTGTCAATTTTGTTTCAAAGCAAAAAGGACGAGCGTGGAGATATAATAAAAAATATGTTAATGATAAAAGATATATGAGTGTATTAAGCCTGCTGAAAACCGGAAATTTGATAAATAAAGATTTTACCTACTATAGAATTCCGTTTCAATTAGATGAATTTGATAATAGAGTTTTTAAAAATTCAGAAATTAATTTTTTTGCAACAGTTACCAATATAGAAACAGGAGAAGCGGAATATATTAAAATCACAGATGTTTTTAAACAAATGGAAATATTAAGGGCTACATCTGCATTACCATTTATTTCGGAGATAATAGAAGAAAATGGGAAAAAATATTTAGACGGAGGGATAGCTGACAGTATTCCGGTAGAATTTTTTAAAAAACAAAACTTTGATAAAATAATAGTTATTTTAACAAGATCAATAGATTATCGTAAGAAACAGAGTAACGGTTTATTGTACAGGTTGTTTTACGGTAAGTATCCAAGATTGGTAGATAAACTAGAAAATAGATATAAAAATTATAATAATACTGTAGAGAAGATAATAGAACTGGAAAAAAACAATGAAATATTTGTCATAAGACCGAGTGAAGCCATTACAATAAAGAGATTGGAAAAAGATATAGATAAACTTCAACATATTTATGAACTGGGTAAAAAAGACGGTCATGATATAATTAAAAAATTGAAAGAATATCTGGCAGAATAAATAGTATACTGCATATGGAAAATCTATAATAAAATTATAAAAATAATAAGAGGGTGAAAAGATGAGTAATATAAAAGAAATATATTTAGCAGGCGGTTGTTTTTGGGGAGTAGAAGAATATTTTTCAAGATTAGACGGTGTGGTAGAAACAACCGTTGGATATGCTAATGGAAATTCAGAAGTAGCAGAATATAAATTGTTAAAACAAACCAATCATGCTGAAACTATTTGTATTAAATATGATATTGATAAAATTAGTTTAAGAGAAATCTTATTACATTATTTTAGAATAATAGATCCGTTAAGTGTTAATAAACAAGGAAACGATGTAGGAACACAGTATCGTACAGGGATTTATTATACCGATGAAGAAGATTTAAAAGAAATAGAGAAGGTATATAAAGAAAAAGAAGACGAATATCATCAAGCATTGGCAGTAGAATTGGAAGTTTTAAAAAATTATATAAAAGCGGAAGAATATCATCAAGACTATTTGAAAAAAAATCCGAACGGTTATTGTCATATAAATCCGAACTTAGCATCTGAACCATTAATAGATAAAACTAAGTATAAGAAAAAAGAAAAAGAACTTTTGAAGAAAGAATTAACACAAGAACAATATGCCGTAACGATGGAAAATTCAACAGAAAGCCCTTATACAGGGGAATATTGTGATAAATTCGAAGAAGGAATTTATGTTGATATTACAACAGGAGAACCGCTTTTTTCTTCGGAAGATAAATTTCATTCCGGTTGTGGATGGCCAAGTTTTTCTAAGCCGTTTAGCGTAGATGTTGCAAAGTATTATAAAGATAATTCTCATCTAATGGAGAGAATAGAGGTTAGAAGCAGAATAGGAGATTCGCATTTGGGACATGTATTTACCGACGGACCGAAAGAATTGGGAGGATTGAGATATTGCATTAATAGTGCAGCATTAAAATTTATTAAAAAAGAAGATATGGAAGAAGAAGGATATGGAGATTTAATACCATATATTAATAGAAGATATTCTAAGTAATAACGATTATCATTTAGTGTAGAAGAGAATTTTATTTTAGATATTTTTCAGCTAAAAAAGGAATTGTTTTCGAGATTTTATCATTTAAAAAGTGAAACAGTATAATAACAGTTATAAAAAAATGATAAATTTTCAAGCAATGATTGTAATATTAATTTTTTACGTTTTCTTTACTATTTCATTTATTTTCTATTAAATTTCATAATATTTAATACAAATATTTTATCATATAACAGGTAAAATATTGTAACAGAGAAGTAGTGTAGTATAACTGGAGTTCACAGTTTATACACAATTTCAAAAAAAATAATGTTGTATTATCCATATAGTTGATGTAAACTAAAAGTGTAACAAATAGTTTAATTATAAATTTATTTATCACACATTTATTATAAAATTTTAAGGAGTGAAATATATATGACAACAATTGCAGAAAAAAAAGCTTTCGTTGGTGGTAAATGGCAAACAGAAATAGATTTAGTGGATTTTATTAAATCTAACTATACAGAATACAGAGGAGATGCTTCATTCTTAGCTGGGCCTACTGAAGCTACTAAAACTTTAGTAGAAAAATTCAATGATTTGATGCGTCAAGAACGTATTGCCGGTGGAACATTGGACATGGATACTAGTATTCCTTCAACAATCCTTTCACATGGACCTGGATATATAGAAAAAGATTTAGAAAAAATAGTAGGATTGCAAACTGATAAACCGTTAAAACGTGCTTTAATGACATTCGGTGGTATTAACATGGCAGTTAACAGCTGTAAAGCATATGGTTATGAAGTAGATAAAGAAGTTATTAAAATCTTTACTGACTACCGTAAAACACACAACCAAGGTGTATTTGATGCATATACTCCGGAAATGCGTTTAGTAAGAAAATCTGGTGTTATTACCGGACTTCCTGATGCTTACGGTCGTGGACGTATCATCGGTGACTATCGTCGTGTTGCTTTATATGGTGTTGATCAATTAATCGAATGGAAAAAAGAAGATTTAACAAAAATCGGTGCTGACGGAGTAATGACTGAACATGTTATCCGTGATCGTGAAGAAGTGAGTGATCAAATTCGTGCTTTAGGCGAATTAAAAGGATTAGCTAACATTTATGGATTTGATATTTCAAAACCGGCAACAAATGCTCAAGAAGCAGTTCAATGGTTATACTTCGGATATTTGGCAGCTATTAAACAACAAAACGGTGCTGCGATGAGTATCGGTAACATTGCTACATTCTTAGATATTTATATTGAAAGAGATTTACAAGACGGAACACTTACTGAAGAAGGTGCTCAAGAGTTAATTGACCACTTAGTTCTTAAATTACGTTGCGTTAAATTCGCTCGTACTCCGGAATACAACCAATTATTCTCTGGAGATCCAATCTGGGCTACTTTAATCGTAGGTGAAATGTTAGATGCTGAAAGATCATTAGTAACAAAAACTGACTTCCGTTTCATCCATACATTAGATAATATGGGTAACTCTCCGGAACCAAACTTGACTATTCTTTGGTCTAGTAAATTACCAACCGGATTTAAAGAATTCTGTGCTGAATCTTCAATCAACCACAGTGCTATTCAATATGAAAGTGATGAATTATTAGCGGACTTCCTAGGAACTTGTGATAAATCTATCGCTTGTTGTGTAAGTGGTATGACTACAGGTAAAGATATGCAATTCTTCGGTGCTCGTGCTAACTTAGCAAAAGCATTATTATACACAATCAACGGTGGTCGTGATGAAAAACTTGGAATCCAAGTAGGGCCAAAAACAGAACCGCTACGTGGTGTATTAAACTACGATGAAGTATGGGAAAAATTCGGTGGATTTATGGATTGGTTATGTAAATTATACATCAACACATTAAACGTAATTCACTACATGCATGATAAATATTCTTATGAAAGTTTAGAAATGGCATTACACGATACTAACGTTAGACGTTTCATGGCAACCGGTATTGCAGGATTCTCAGTAGCGGTAGACAGCTTATCAGCTATTAAATATGCTAAAGTAACTCCAATTGAAGATGAAACAGGATTAGCAGTTGATTACAAAATTGAAGGTGAATTCCCAACATTCGGTAACAACGATGATCGTGCTGATGACATAGCGGTTGAGTTATTAAAAACATTTATGACTAAATTGAAAAAACACCCAACTTACCGTGCAGATGAAACTACAACATCTATCTTAACAATTACTTCTAACGTAGTTTACGGTAAAAAAACTGGTAACACTCCGGATGGACGTCGTGCAGGAGAACCGTTCTCACCAGGTGCTAACCCAATGAACGGACGTGACCAAAGTGGTGCGTTAGCTTGCTTAAGCTCAGTAGCTAAATTACCATATGAATACAGCCGTGATGGAATCAGCTTAACAGCGGCATTCACTCCAAATTCATTAGGTAAAACAAAACAAGATCAAATCAAAAACTTAACAGCAATGATGGACGGATACTTCAAAAAAGGTGGTTACCACTTAAATACTAACGTATTTAACAAAGAAACTTTACTTAAAGTTATTGAATCACCAGAAGATTATCCAAACTTCACAATTCGTGTATCAGGATACGCTGTACGTTTAATCAGTTTAACTCCGGAACAACAACGTGACGTATTAAGTCGTACAATGCACCAATTCATGTAATAAAAGTAAAAAAGACAGGAAAGGTAGGGGGCTTTTAGCCCCCACTTTTTTATGTTACAAATAAACAAATAGATTTACATATAATTATAAGATAATATATAATGATTATATGAATAAAATATTAGTAAAGGAGGAGGCAAGCTATGAAATTGACAAATTTAGCACCAGTAGAAGAAACTAATGAGCTAACTGCTAATATACATTCTGTTGAGTCGTTCGGTAACGTTGATGGGCCGGGGATTAGATATGTAGTATTTTTCCAAGGTTGTATGTTAAGATGTAAATATTGCCATAATCCGGATACTTGGAGAATGCATAATCCAGATGCAAAAGTGGTTACAGTGAGCCAATTAACCAAAGAGATAGTAAAATATCGTGATTTCTTTGAAGCCAGTAATGGGGGCGGAGTAACCGTTAGTGGAGGAGAATCATTATTACAAATAGACTTTATATTGGAGTTATTTAGAAAATTAAAAGAGTTAGGTATTAATACTTGTGTTGATACCTGTGGCGGATTTTATGTAAATGCTCCAAGTATGAACAAAAAAGTCTTGGAACTAATATCTCTTACTGATTTATTTTTATTGGATATAAAGCATATTGATGATGAACATCATATAAAATTAACAAAAAGAACAAACAAAAATATACTTCAATTTGCTGAATTTCTTAGCGATAATGGAGCGAAAATGTGGATAAGACATGTTCTTGTACCTAAATGGACAGATGACGATTATTATTTACAAAAATTACGTGAATATATTGATACATTGCATGGTGTAGAACGTGTTGAGGTATTACCTTATCATGATATGGCGAAGTTTAAATATAAAGAACTTGGAATAAAATATGAATTAGATGATATTAATCCGCCAACCAAAGATAGAATAGAAAATGCTATAAACATTCTCGGAGCAAGAAATGATGTTAGTTAAAATTATTTTTCAATAATGGATATTATTTGACAAACATAATTAATTTTGATATACTGACGGAGCAATATAAATACTTATCAAGAGTGAGTGAGGGATGAGGCCCGATGAACTCCGGCAACCTAGTCGATTGATTAAGGTGCTTTCCTTAGCAAAGTTAACTTTGAACGATGAGATATGAAGACCCCTCGTTTCAAGGCGAGGGGTTATTTTTATTATAAGGATAAATGAGATAGTTTTATATTAGTATCAGAAATAAAATATTTAGGAGATAAAAAAATGAGTAAAACATATTTATTTACATCAGAATCAGTAACAGAGGGGCATCCGGATAAAATTGCAGATCAAATATCTGACGCAATTTTAGATGAGATTTTAAAACAAGATCCATACGGAAGAGTGGCGTGTGAAACTTGTGTTAACACCGGTTTAGCAGTTCTCGTTGGAGAAATATCAACAACGGCTAATATAGATTTTCAACAAATAGTAAGGAATACTATAAATGAAATAGGATATAATGATCCGAGAAATGGCTATTCAGGAGATCATATTTCGGTTCTTATAGGACTTGATAAACAATCACCCGATATTGCACTTGGAGTTGATAATTCTTTAGAAACTAAAGAATCATCTGAAGTAAAAGAGGTAGGTGCAGGAGATCAAGGTTTAATGTTCGGTTTTGCAACTAATGAAACAGATTCTTATATGCCATTACCTATTTATCTAAGTCATAAATTGTCAAAACAATTGGCAGATGTTAGAAAAGATGGAACTTTATCTTATCTAGGACCTGATGGAAAAGTTCAAGTTACAGTAGAATATGACATTAATCATAAAGTAAAAAGAATTGATACTATAGTAGTATCGGCTCAGCACGATAAAGAAATACCTCAAAAACAAATTCATGCTGATATTAAAAAATATGTAGTAGAACCATGTTTAGATAGAGAATTGTTAGATGAGAATACGAAATATTTTATTAATCCAACAGGTCGTTTTGTAATAGGAGGACCGGTAGGAGATGCCGGTTTAACAGGAAGAAAAATAATCGTTGATACATATGGCGGTTTTTCTCGACATGGTGGAGGTGCATTTAGCGGTAAAGATGCAACGAAAGTTGATCGTTCCGGAGCATATATGGCACGTTATATTGCTAAAAATATTGTAGCAAGTGGGGTCTGCGATAAAATTGAAGTTCAATTGGCGTACGCTATTGGTGTTGCTAATCCGGTATCAATTTTCGTAGAAACATTCGGAACTTCAAAAGTTGATGAGGGAGAGATTGTTAAAACCATAAAAAAAGAATTCAAGTTGACACCAAACGGTATAATTGAAACATTAGATTTAAGAAGACCAATTTTCAAAAAAACTGCCGCTTATGGCCACTTTGGACGTGATGATGAGGACTTTACTTGGGAAAGATTGGACAGAGTAGAGGAATTTAAAAAATTATTAAAATAGAAATAAAAATTGGAGGCGACTTAAAAATCGATTTTGCAGAGTCGCCTCTGCACAGTTCATTAAATTTTGGAAAAGTATTTAAAGCGGATTGCCAAATTAATTAATACTGCGGACAACTACTAATAAACGAATTCTATTAAAGTTTTTAGCTTTTAAGATAACTCCGGTTCTTAATTTTACTTAAGTAGTTAATATTTGTAATAATATAGTTGCATATTGTTTGAAAAAACGGTTATTATGATGTTTAATATATATAAGGATATATTAAGAAAGTTGGAGATAGGCATGAATTTATACAATCAAATAGGAGAAAGAAATATTGACCTGTTAGTAAGTTATATGTATGATGATATTATTCCAAATGATGATAGAATTAATGTTTTATTTTCTAATGGTTTTGATAGAATAAAGGTAGAGCAAAAAAAATTTTTTAGGTTATTTCTTGGAGAACCGGGACATTCTATTTTTAATACACCAAATTTAAAGAAAAAGCATATAAATTTGCCAATCTCAATAAATGAAGCGAAGTATTGGTTTGAGGATTTTGAAATTGCATTGAATAGATTAGAGATAGATCCGGCAATAAAAAAATTTTTAAGTCAAAAAGTTAATGCACTTACAGTTCAGATGATAAATACTATAAAATAAAAAAACTGAAATTTAGAGGATTATTATGTTATAGATCTAAATTTCAGTTTTTTATTATGCAACATTTTCTTCTTCATCCACCTTAGTGAATATCTCTTTAAGCATTTCAGGACTGGCAGCCGTAATAAATTTAATAGAAGATTTTATATTGTATAAAAATGCTTCATCTTTATGGATTCTATGTGCTGAAATAGCACCTTGAATACTGGTGAAAAGCCATTCGCTAATAGGATTACATAATTCTTCTGCGATATTTTTATCAAAAAGAGCATCGGCAAGAAGCAATCTCCAATTTTCAAGTATGTCACTACATTTTTCAGCAATTACAGGTGAAAGTTCTGCAGTTTCTAATGCTAATAGCGTTAAAGAAAAACCACTTCGTTTACATGCCTTACCTTTTGAAATAAATAAATCAAAAATCGCAGTTAAATATTCTTCCAAAGTTTTCTCTTTTGGAGAAATAGTTTTAAATTCCTTTTTAACATTATAACTTATTTTATCCAAAGCTTCTAAGTAGATTTCATCCTTTCCTTTTGGGAAATAATAATATACGCTTCCTTTAGGGGCTTTTGCTTTTTTAATTATATCCTGAACACTTGTCAGAGAGTAGCCCTTAGTTCAAACGTTTTGGACAGTGGTTAATATAATGTTTTCTTTAACTTTATTATTAAGTGTCATGTCGTTTCCCTCCCTTATACACCAATCTGTATTCTTATTATACAATATTTATATACAAAAAATCAATAATATATAATAATTTATTTTAAAAATATAATTTAAAGAATTGCTAAATTAAAAGTGATGAGAACGGTTTACTTTTTAAAAAAATAAAAAATAAAATATAAAAAATAAAAAATAAATCACCACTAAAAAAGAAAATAGACTTAAATGTAATTTTTGTAAGTTACTAGGTAGATAACAGCCAAAATATTGAATAAATAGCGATTTTATAGTAAAATATAGAGTGATATTTGTAAGGAGATTGCCATGGTAAAAAAGAAGATATTTCAACTGTGTGTAGAGTTGACAAATGGAGAATTAAGCTCAAAGGCTTTAAAAAAATTGACAAAATCGAATTTAAGTAGATTAATGATACAACCTTTTGCGAAGGTATATGATATTGATACTGATGAAATTTTAGATGAATTAGATGATTTTAGAAATTTGAATGAATTTTTCATAAGAAAATTACACCCAAATGCCAGACCTATCGACAAAAAAGAAGATAGTTTCGTTAGTCCGACAGATGGTGTGATTTCAGAAGTAGGTCATATTTCTGAAAATAGTACATTTATTGTTAAAAATCAGGTATATAATGTAAAAACGCTGGTAGGTGATAAAGAATTCGCTGACAAGTATAAAGGTGGAACATATATAATTATTTATCTAAGTCCTAAGAATTATCATAGAATACATTTCCCGCTTAACAGCCAAGTAAAAGAGGCTTATAGTTTAGGAAAGTATTCATATCCGGTCAATAAGCTGGGATTAGAGTTAGGGGATAATATATTAAGTTACAATTATCGTCAGGTTTATAAATTATCAGGAAAAATTAATTATACACTGATACCTGTAGGTGCTCAAAATGTAAACTCAATTATTCCGACTTATGAAAGTATTTATGTTAAAAAAGGAGATGAGTTAGGGTATTTTGAATTTGGTTCTACGGTCGTGTTATTATTTGAAAAAGATAATATTCTATTAGAGGAAAATTTAGAAAACAAAGTAATTAAGATGGGAGAAAAAATAGCTACGGTATTGTAAGCTGTTGAGTGATATTAGTGATTTTAAGAAGATATTTTTTACCGGATGATTTTATAGAAAAATATGAGTTTATTGATGTTGAATATATGAATATGCACAATAAAAAAGTAATTATTTCCGATTTAGATAATACGCTTATTTCGTGGGATAGTAAAAAAGATACAAAAGAGTTGAATCGTTGGTTAAAACGAATGCGTAGAGCCGGATTTGATATTATTGTAGTATCTAATAACACAGAAGAACGTGTTGAAGAATTTTGTAAACAACTTAATTTACAGTACGTTGCAGGAGCTAAAAAGCCATTTACAACCGGTTTTAAAAAAGCTCTTCATAAGTTGAATAGAAAGCCGGAAGAAGCTATTATTTTAGGTGATCAAGTGTTAACGGATATATTGGGTGCTAAGAGTTTTGGCGTAATGAGTGTACTTGTTAAGCCAATTTCAAAAACAGATGCGTTTAAAACAAGAATTAACCGTTTTTTTGAAGGGATAATAATAACAATTCTAAAAAGAAAAAAAGTATTTCCACAGATGAAAGTATTAAAATATAAACTCACCAAAAAAAAGGTAAAGGGCAATAATGGAGGATATATTGGATAATAAATTATATTGTATAGGATGTGGAGCGGAAGTTCAATCAGAGAATCCTAAAAAGCAAGGGTATTTACCTAATAGCGTAATTGAGAAAAATAAAGATAAAGACTTAGTTTGTAAAAGATGCTTTCGTTTGAAAAATTATAATGAAGTATCTGATGTTGAATTGGGTGCGGAAGATTTTTACGCCTTAATAAAGACGTTATCCAAGAAAAAAAATGCTCTTATAGTTAAAGTGGTGGATATTTTTGATTTTTCCGGAAGCTGGATTGAGGATGTAGTAGATATAGTTGGTAATAATAAAGATATAGTTCTTGTTGCTAATAAAATAGATTTGTTGCCAAAATCAGTTAAAGAAAACAAGATAAAACAATGGCTCTTTAAAATGATGAAATCAAAAGGAATAAAAGTGAAAGATATTCTTTTGATTAGTGCTATTAAAAATTATGGAGTTGAAGAATTAGCATATAGACTGGATGAGTTAAGGGAAGATAAAGACATCTATATAATTGGAGCGACTAATGTCGGTAAGTCGACGCTTATCAATAAGTTAATAGAATTGACCAGTGGAGATAAAAATGTAATTACAACTTCACATTTTCCGGGAACAACTTTAGGTATGATAGAAATACCGCTAGATAAGGTAACCAGTATCTATGATACACCGGGGATTATTTTAGACTATGATATTGCACATTATTTGGATTCGAAAAGTTTAAAATTAGTAATGCCGAAAAAAGAAATAAAAGCACGTGTTTTTCAATTAAATTCGAAGCAAACGTTGTTTTTTGGTGGAATGGCAAGAATGGATTTTGTTTCAGGAGAACGCCAAAGTTTTACAATATATGCTTCAAATTTAGTAGAAGTTCATAGAACGAAATTGAGTAATGCCGAAACAATATTTGAAAAACATTTAGGAACAATGTTAAAACCGCCGTTTAAAGAGAATGTATCAATTTTTAGACAGCAGGTTAAGAGAAGTTTTAAAATAGATAATAAGAAGATGGATATAGTGATTTCAGGATTAGGGTGGATTACGGTAAATAGTGATAAAGGGTGTCTTATAGATATTTACACACCGAATGAAATAGAAGTATTTGTAAGAGAATCAATAATATAGAAAGAAACGAGAATATATGTTAAAAGGAAAACAAAAAAGACAATTAAGAGCTTTAGCACATCATCTAACTCCAATTTTTCAAATAGGAAAATCCGGAGTAACAAGCGATATGGTTAAAGGTGTAAGGGATGCTTTAGAGCGAAGAGAGTTGATAAAAGTCAGCATACTCCAAAATTGTGATGAAGATAAAAATGAATTAGCTACTCTGTTAGCGGAAAGAACGACTTCGGAATTGGTACAGTTAATCGGAAATACAATAGTTTTGTATAAACAAAGTTCAAAAGAAAAGTACAGAAAAATTGAGTTGGTGAAGTAGTATGAAAATAGCACTTTATGGGGGAAGTTTTGATCCTATCCATATAGGACATCTTATCACAGCAAGTTGTGCGTTAGATTTTTATAATTTAGAAAAAGTGATTTTTATTCCTTCGCATATAACACCGCTGAAGGAAAGAATTTTAAATGCCAGTGATAAAGATAGAGCTAAAATGGTAAGTTTAAGTATAGAGAGTAATAGAAAATTTGAATTAAGTGATTATGAAATAAGAAATTCTGCAATAAGTTATAGCTTTAATACGGTGAAATATTTTAAAGAATTTTATCCGGACGATAAGCTGTATTTTATAATTGGAACGGATAGGGTAAAAGATTTAAAAAAATGGTATAATATAATAGAGCTTTCAAAAATGGTGACTTTTATTTTTGTTGCAAGAGATGAAGAGAGTTTAAGAAACATTATTGAAAATGATGATTTTTATAAATCTATAAGCTATGAAATAATGCCGTCGCCAATTATTGAAATAAGTTCCAGTTTAATAAGAGATAATATAAAGAATAACAAAAATGTAGATTACATGATTACAAAAGAATGTAAAAATTACATAGAGGAGTTGAGTCTATATGGATTTTCAAGAAATTCAAAATAAAGTAAAAGAAATATTACCGGAAAAACGATATGAACATACATTAAGAGTAGTAGAAGTTGCTAAACATTTGGCACAAGTTTATGGAGTCAGTGAGCAAAGAGCAGCTCTTGCCGCTTTAGTACATGACGTTTGCAAACCGATGGACGAAGTGGAAATGAAAAAATATGTTATCTTACATAATTTAGATGTGAAGTTGCTTGATTATCCTGTAGCTGTATTACATGGGCCGGTGGGAAGTGCTTATATTGGAGAGAAGTTTGGTATTGAAGATGAAGAGGTAAAACTTGCAGTTGCTACCCATACATTCGGTAGAAAACATATGACTCTACTTGAGAAAATAATTTTTATTGCTGATTATATAGAACCGCAAAGAAAACATCCACACCTAAAAGAAGTAACAGAAATAGCCGAGTACGATTTAGATGAGGCGGTAAGACTTGCTGCAAAATATACATTAGTATATTTGATTGATAATGATGAGAGAATTTATCCGTCGTTGTTAGAATGTTATAATTATTATAATATAAAAAATTATCGAGTAGGTTTTAAAGAAAAAAATAAAGATAAAATTTTAGCGGACGAAAAAACGATAACTATAAGAAATAAAAGTGAAGCACACTTCAAAAAAGGAGATTTATTGGAGGCAACTACATATGAAGATCCGGATACAGTGTTTGCCACTTTGGAAGTAGATTTGGTAAAACCGGTAACCAGAGAAACATTGATTGAACGTTATGCTAAGTATTACGGTGTTACATTAGAAGAGCTGATAAATAAATTAGCGGAACGTTATCCGGATGATGATGTATTATATGTAGTGATGTTCCACATTATAAAAAAATAAAGAAAGAGGATACATAATGAAAGTGGAAAATTTATTAAAGATGGTAGTTGATGCTTGTGATGATAAGCATGGATACGACATCGTAGCTTATGATTTAACAGATGCAGGAGTATTGTATGATTATACCGTTATTTGTCATGCTCCAACATCAAGACAAGTAGAAGCTATAGCTAATGAAGTAAGAGAAAAAGTATTAAAAAGCGGTGTTGACATTTACAGTACGGAAGGTTTAAAAGAGGCTAGGTGGGTTCTTATGGATTTAGGTGATGTAATTGTCAATATTTTGACAAGGGATGACAGAGAATATTATGAATTAGATCTGTTATTTGAAAGATATCCACTAAAAGAGGTTTAAAATGTATAAAAATTTAAGTGTTGTTTATGACAAATTAATGGACGTTGATTACGATACTTATAAAGAGATAATACGAGAAGAATTAGGAGATAAAGAAGATCTTCTAATTCTTGATTTAGGTTGTGGGAGTGGTGTATTACTTACAGAACTGAAAAAATATGGCGGTGTTTTTGCAATAGATAATAGTGAGGAAATGCTTGCTTTAGCAAGTCAAAAAGAATCCGGTGTTAATTATTTTGTGATGAACTTGCTAGATATAGAGAAATTAAATCAAAGTTTTAATTTTATTGTAAGCGCATTTGATGTGTTTAATTATCTGGAAGATTTTCAACAATTTAAAACAGGATTAAAAGGTGTATATAATTCACTGGAAAAAGGTGGGAAATTTATTTTTGATATTCATACACCGAATAAAATTAATACTATGATAAAAAATAAAGTGTTTGCATACGATGATGATGAAATTAGCTATATATGGTTTACCTATAAAACGGAAAATAATTTAGAAGTGGAGAATGAGCTTACATTTTTCATTAAAGAAAAAAATAACCTATATAAGAAATTAGAAGAATATCAAAGGCAAAGAACGTATGATATATGTGAAGTGAAAAAAGAAATAAAAAATATAGGATTTAAAATTAAAGATTATTTTTGTGATTTTGACAGGGAAAATAAAAATTATAAAAATTCGGAAAGAATAATATTTGTTTTAGAGAAGTAATTGGCAGTTACTTCTTTTTTATTATTTATCATTGTAGTTATTTTAAGATTTCTTATTTTTGTATTTTTATAATTAAAATACATATTTTTTAAAAATAATTGTTGACGTTTGTAGACAAAGGGAATATAATAATATATAGGTTACAGTTGTAGACGGAAATCAATCAAAGGAGAATTAACGAATGGTGCTTAATATTTCTGAAGCAGAGTGGGAAGTAATGCGAGTAGTTTGGAGTAATATAGATACTACAAGTAAGATTGTTATTAATACGCTGAGTTTTAAGAAAGGGTGGTCAGTTTCTACAATCAAGACATTACTTTCAAGATTAGTTGAAAAAAATATGTTAAATACAAGAAAACAGGGTAATAAATTCATTTATAATGCGGTATATAGTGAAAATGATTGTCTTGAGAGTATTACAAGGGAATTTTTAAGTAAAATTTGTGCAAGGAAAACCGGTTTAATAATGGAAATCATAATAAATGAGGACAGACTAAATGTAGAAGATATAGATAATATTATTTCAAGATTAAAAGAAAAGAAAAAAACGGCTAAAAAAATAATAGAATGTAATTGTGTTAAAGGTCAATGTACCTGTCATAATAATGGTCAATGTATTTGTCATAGATAACAAATTTAGGAGGAGAGAAAAATGAAACAATTTAAAATAGATGGAATGGGTTGTATGCACTGTGTAAGGGTTATAGAGGAGACTGTTTGTGCTTTAGATAATGTGAAAAGTGTGAGTGTTGATTTTGAAAATAAAGTATTGACTGTTGAATATTCTGAAAGAGAAAAGGTTGATGAAGTAATAAAAGCAGTGGAAGAAATTGGTTATGAACTTACTGAAATTTAGGAGATGATAATATGAAAATAGAAGCATTCGATATAGAGGGGATGACTTGTGCGGCATGTGCAATGAGAATAGAAAAGGCTATTTCAAAACTAGATTCGGTAGATGTGGCTAATGTAAATCTTGCTGGTGAGAAATTAACAGTAAGATATAAAGATAATAAAACTACTGATGAAATAATAAATAAAGTTGAAAAGGTAGGATATAAAGCAAAATTGCAAGAGGAAAGTTCCTTTACAGAAAAAGAGAATAAAAAACAATTAGAATTAAGTAAAATAAAAAGTAGATTAATTGTTTCTATCATTTTTGCTTTACCGTTACTGTATATTTCCATGGCAGAAATGATAAATTTACCAAATATAATAGATATGAATACAAATTCAAAAACTTTTGTAATTATCCAATTTATTTTGGTTATTCCTATTTTATATATGGGAAGAAATTTCTTTATAAAAGGTTATCGAACATTATTTACAGGGTATCCTAATATGGATTCTTTAGTTGCTTTGGGAACAAGTGCAGCATTTATTTATAGCCTATATAACAGCATTAGGGTTTTAGATGGAAATATTCATGCTGTTCATCATCTTTATTATGAATCGGCAGGAGTTATATTAACATTAATAACACTTGGTAAATATTTTGAAAGTTTATCAAAAGGAAAAACAATGGAAGCTGTAAATAAATTAATTCAACTAACTCCTGAAAAGGCAACATTGATTAAAAATAATCAAGAGATAATTATTAAAGCTACAGAGTTATTAGTTGGAGATATAGTAGGGGTTAAAGCAGGAGAGAAAATTTCAGCTGATGGTGTTGTAGTTTCCGGAAATGCTGTTATTGATGAGGCTATGTTGACCGGTGAAAGTATGCCGGTAGAAAAAAAGAAGGATGATAAGGTTGTAGCAGGTACTATTAATACAAACGGTTATATTACTTTTAGAGTAACTGATGTAGGAAAAGATACTACTTTGTCAAAAATTATAAACTTAGTAGAAAATACCCAAAATAATAAAGGAGAACTATCTCGTTTGACAGATAAAGTAGCCGGAATTTTTGTTCCAACGATAATAGTGTTGGCATTAATCTCCGGTTTATATTGGTATTTTATTGCCGATAAGAACATAGAATTTTCACTAACTATTGCTATTTCTGTATTGGTAATCGCCTGCCCATGTGCGTTGGGATTAGCCACCCCTACGGCAATAATGGTCGGTGCAGGTAGAGGGGCGGAAAATGGAATTCTTATAAAAAACGGTAAAGTTTTAGAAATTATTTCAAAAGCCACAGCGGTTGTTTTGGATAAAACCGGTACAATAACAAAAGGTGCTCCTGAAGTAACTGATGTAAACGTAAAAAATTATGATAGAGAAAACTTTTTAATATTATTAAAAGCATTAGAAAAAAAATCAGAACACCCGTTAGCAAAAGCGGTTATTGACTATACTGATAATATTTCAGATATTCAAGTGGAAAATTTTGAGACGATAGTAGGAAAGGGAGTTAGAGCAAATTATAATAATAAAAAGCTACTTTTAGGTAATAAAAAACTCATGAATGAAAATAATATTGATATTTCTAAATTTGAAAACGAAATAAATGATTATAACAATGAATCTAAAACAGTAGTTTATTTAGCAGAGAATAATATGTTATTAGGTATTGTTGCTATTCGTGATGAAATTAAAGAAAGTAGCAGACTTGCAATTAAAAAAATGATAGATTCCAACTTGGAGGTTATTATGTTAACCGGTGATAACAGACAAACAGCAGAGAAAATTGCCGGTGAAGTTGGAATAAAAGAAGTAATAAGTGATGTTCTTCCTGATGAGAAATCTGCCGCTATAAAAAAATTACAAAATAAAGATAAAATAGTAATAATGGTTGGGGATGGTATTAACGATGCTCCGGCGTTAGTTCAAGCGGATATAGGTGTTGCAATAGGAACCGGAACAGATATAACATTAGATTCATCTGATATAATTTTATTAAAAAATGATTTGGCAGATGTAGTTAAAGCAATAAATTTAAGTAAAAAAACCGAAAAAAATATAAAAGAAAATTTATTTTGGGCATTTATTTATAACATTATTGGAATACCGATGGCAATGGGCGTATTTTACGCATTTGGCGGTATGCTTCTTAATCCGATGATGGCAAGCTTGGCAATGAGCTTAAGCTCTGTATCTGTTGTATTAAATGCCCTAAGACTAAAAAGAATAAAATTATAAAAAGGCTGTATAAACAGTCTTTTTTAGTATATATTATTTTACAAATATTTAAGCAATGGTTAGTAGTGGTATGGACGCCTACAACTAACCTAGGTTAATTCTAGAATTTTTAGGATATCATAATATAATTATTACAAATCAATAATTATATATAAAAACCTTTTAAAATATGATATACTGGTATTACTAATTATAAAAGAGGGTCAGTACTATGGGGAAAGATAAAAAAACGATTGTGATAACCGGAGCTTCTAGTGGAATAGGTAGGGAACTCGCTTATCAGTTTGCAGAAAAAGGAAATGTTCACTTAATATTAGTATCCAGAAGAAAAGAAGCTCTTGATAAAGTAGCCAAAAAATGCGAAACTTTTGATGATGTAACTACAAATACATATTCAGTTGATATTGGAGATAAGGAACAAGTAGATAAACTGATAGAAAAATTAGATAATATTAATATATTGATTAATGGTGCCGGCTTCGGAATTATGAAAGAGTTCAGTGAATTTAATGATTACGAAGTAGTTAAAATGTTTGATACAAATGTTATAGGAACGATACAACTAACTAATGAAATTGCTAGAAAAATGCGTGAGAAAAAATCAGGAACTATTGTAACTATAGCATCATTATCAGGGAAAATAGCAACTCAATATACATCAATTTATTCAGCAACAAAATTTGCGCTTATGGGTTATTGTAATTCTTTAAGATTAGAATTAAAAGAAGATAATGTTCATGTTATGACCGTAAATCCCGGTCCGGTTGCGACAAATTTCTTTAGTGCTTCGGACGAAAATAAGAAATATTTAAAAAAATTGGGTGATAAAACTATTACGCCAAAAAGTCTTTGTAGAAAAATAATAGTAGGTATAGAAAGAAAAAAACGTGAGGTGAATACACCGGTTAAATTGGCGTTAGGTGCAAAAATTAATATGATATTTCCAAAACTAGGAGATGAACTAATTTATAGTATATTTAAAAAGCGATAAAATATATAAGTTGAATTTTTATGGAATTATATTATAATTGAAGAAGAGAATAAAAAAGGAGATTATTTATAGTGTCTAATAGTATTTTAGAGGAATTAAAAACAAAATTTGAAGATTTTGCGAGCGAGTTGGAGAATATCGAACCTGAAAAGGTAGACTTATCACAAATTGATAGATTAATAGCTTTGGTAGAAGAATTAGATAATGAAATAAAAACTATAAAATAGAATACAAGGGGCTAAATGAAATCAAGTGATTTCTTTATTTAGCTCTTTTTATATGAGGATAAAATGGAAAAGAAAAATAACAGCAAGAAGATAAATATTTTATTAACGATAAAAAAAGTTGGAATTAATGGTGAGGGAATAGGGTATTATAAAAAGAAAATTACTTTTGTCAAAGGGGCATTACCCGATGAAGTGATTATTTGTGAAATAGTTGAAGAAACTCCAAAATATATTATAGGAAAATTAATAAAAATAAAAGAAGTTAGTCCATATCGTGTTGAAGTGAAAAAAGAATATGCAGAAAGCGGAGCATACCAATTACTTCATGTTGAGTACAAAAAACAATTAGAGTACAAGCGTTCGATATTAATAGACGCTTTTGATAAATATTATAAACTCCCTAAAACTGATAAATTAGTTTTGAAAACATTAGCTAGCCCGTTGACAGAACACTATCGTAACAAAAATCAATTTCCTGTTGCTGTACGTAACGGCAAGGTTATAGCCGGATTGTATAAAGAAGGGACAAATGAGTTGGTTGAAATAAAGAAAGACTTAGCCTTACACAATAATGGAAATAAGATTACTCAACTTGCTACAAAATGTTTAGAGAAATATAAAATAGTTATCTCAATGAATAAAAATCATTATGGAGTAAGATATATAGCCACACGAACATCATTTTATAACGGAGACGTTCAGCTTATTTTTGTTGCCAATACTGAGAAAATAAGAAATCTTGATAAAGTTATAAATGAGATTAAACATGAAAAAAATGTTAAAAGTATAGTGTTAAACATCACTAATGATAAAGACCACTTAGTAATGGGTGAAAAAAATATTACACTTTATGGTGATAATTGTATAATTGAAAAAATCGGAGATATTCAATATAAATTATCAGCAAATTCATTTTTCCAATTAACCCCGCTGCAAACAAAGAAACTTTATGATAAGATAGTAGAGTTTGCTGATTTAAAAGAGCATGATATAGTGTTGGATGCTTTTTGCGGTGTTGGGACGATAGGGCAATATGTAATAAAAAAATGTAAAGAAGTGTACGGTGTTGATATAGTAAAAGAAGCGATAGAAGATGCCAATAATAATGTTAAACTTAACAATTTGACAAATTGTACTTATGTAGCAGGTGATGTGAACAAAATAGTACCTAAGTGGATAAAAAAAGGTATTAACTTTGATGTTGTGATAGTTGACCCTCCACGTGCCGGGTTGGGACATCTAACCAGAAATCTTTTAAATATCGGAGCGAAAAAAATTATCTACGTTAGCTGTAATCCATCAACCCTTGCTCGTGATTTAAAGATATTAGCAAGAAAATATAAAATTCATCGTATTCAACCAATAGATATGTTTCCGGGGACACCGGCGATAGAAGCGGTAGTAGAGTTGGTAAGGAAGTAGAATAATAGCGATAATAAATGATAAATAAAATTATCTAAATTGTAGTAAGAAATTATAAATTTCAGTAAGGGGGGAATAATTTTGGATAATAAATTAGAATATCTAAAACAAGAGATTATGGGAGATGATGAAAATAGAAAATATACGGATAAAGGAATAGAACCACTATTTTCAGCTCCTAGTACGGCAAAAATTATGATAATAGGTCAAGCACCGGGGATAAAAGCACAAGAAAGTAAAATATTCTTTAATGATAAAAGTGGTATGAAACTGCGTGAATGGATGGGTATAAATGATGAAATATTTTATAACTCCGGTTTAATAGCCGTTGTACCGATGGATTTTTATTATCCGGGAAAAGGAAAAAGTGGAGATTTACCACCACGAAAAAATTTTGCTTCCAAATGGCATAATAAAGTATTGGAATTATTACCAAATATTAAACTAATTATTTTAGTAGGAAAATATGCTCAAGATTATTATTTATGTGATGTTAAAAAAGAAAATCTAACGGAAACTGTGCATCACTACAAGGAGTATTTACCACAATATTTCCCAATAGTGCATCCATCTCCATTAAATTTTCGTTGGCAAAGTAAAAATCCATGGTTTGAAAAAGATGTTGTACCGGTGTTAAAAGAAAAAGTAAGGGAAGTATTGGACAGTTAACTCAAACAACGTTCGGAAACAATATCGGAGGTAGTATGTTTTAGAATACTTAAAATTTACAGTTAACTCAAACAAGCAGCAGATTGAATTGTGCTAAAAATGGGTTTTAGAATACTCAAAATTTGCAAATAACTCAAAACTGACTATGAGAAGAAAATATTAAATTTTTTCCCATTAGTCAGTTTTTGTAATAAAACTTTTACCATTTTACTAATTTGTAGGACGTTTTATCGCCATAATATAACAACAATGATGAGATAATCCGTTCTATTATGTCTTTATAAGAGGTTTGTATTATAACTTCTGCTTTACCTGAAATAACGTTAAAGGCATTGCCACTTGAAATTGAGAGAATATCAATTTCGGGATATTTTGATATTTTTCTTACAAATTCACTTACTATAACAGTCGCATCTATTGTACTATGAGGTTCAGCACCATGACCGCCTTTTCCGATTATAGTTAGTTTCCATTTATTCATTGCTATTCTCCTTTAAATTTTGTATTACTTCGTCGGCGTTAAAGGCAAGATTTAGGAAAATACTTGCTGTATATTGCATAACACGTTCTTCAAAATCAAAATTCGGATGATGATGTGGATATTGAGCAAAAGTATTATTTCCTGCACCGATTAGGAAAAATGCACCGGGGATATTTTCTAAATAATAGGCAAAATCTTCCCCAATCATTAATGGTTCAACCTTTTGTAAATTCAGTTCGGGTAGAATATCTTTTGCTTTAACAAGAATTTCTTCCGTACCTTTTTTGTGATTAATCAATGGAGGATAACCACCATAATAAATAAATTCTATTGTTGTATCCGGATATTCACTTTCTAATGATTTACATAATCTGTTTAATTTATCTAGCACAGTTTTGTGAAGTTTTTTATTAAAATGACGGATAGTTCCTGTAATACTTGCACATGATTTGGTACTCTCGAATTTTCCCAAGGTAATAACAAGAGTTTCACGAGGTTTAGAAAAACGAGAAACAATTTGTTGTGTAAGACTGACAAACTCAGCACCTATAATATTTGCATACTTTTTAGAAGTAATTTTAACTTCAAATCTATCAGCTGCTGCACAAAGTTCTTTATAATTAAATCCTAGTATACCTAACGGAAGCGGTGTCCACAGGTGTGCACCAAAAATCGCATCTACATCAATAAGGCAACCGTCATCAATCATCGGTTTAGCACCACCCGGTGCTTGCTCTTCCCCATATTGAAAAATTGCGACAACATCACTGGTAAGTTTATCGATATTTTTCATAAGTATTTTGCAGGTAATCAGTAGTGCGGTAGTGTGACCATCATGACCGCAAGCGTGCATTACATTCGGAATAGCAGATTTATATTCAGTATTTTTAGCGTCATTAATAGGAAGAGCGTCAAAATCAGCACGAAAAGCTATAGTATTTTTACTATTTGGTACTTTAATGCGAGCAACGATTCCATTTAGTCCCACATGTGTACGAATATCGGTAATACCGATATTTTTTAAATATTGTTCAATAAATTGAGAAGTTTTTATTTCTTGGAATGATACTTCCGGATATTTATGTAAATACCTACGTAGTTTGATAATTTCAGGGAAATATTTTTTATTTCATTTTTTATTAATGTAGTAATCATAAAATCTCCTTAAAATGTTATATAAATTTTATTATAACATAAATAACAGATGAATATATTAAAAAATAATATTAGTGATAAAATTTTATCTGTGTTATTATTACAAAGAATAGAAATTAATCATCTAATGTGTTATAATTTTTCTATATAATGTTTTGTTATAAGGTGGAATTGTTATGGTAAGAAAAGTAAAAGTAATTGCAACATTAGGAAATAGTACAGAAAAAATTTTAGAAGACATAATAAAAAATGATGTTGATGCAATATTAATAGACAATTACTATGGAGAAGAAGAGGAAAATATTAGAAGAATAGAAGAGGTAAAAAAACTACGAGATAAAAACGATGTTAATACAGCTATTATATACGATTTAGCTCATATATATGCTCAAAGCAAATATAAATTAATTAGAATTGAAGAGAAAAATATAGAGTTTGCATGTAAGCAAGACGTTGATTTTATTTCTTGTCCTTTTGTTAGTAACTTAGATGAAATAAGAAAAGTAAAAGCAATTTTAAAAGAACATAATAAAGAAAATATAGGCTTGATCGTAAAAATAGATTGTAAGGAAGCCTATGAAAATATTGATGAAATAATAAGTTTTGCTGATTCTATTATGATTAATAGAGATGAACTTGGAATGGAAATGCCATACCAAAACCTTCCAAGTGTACAAAAAGAAATAGTTCAAAAAGCTAATAATTCTATGAAATCTGTGATTTTGACAACACAGATGTTGCATTCTATGATTTATAATCCACGTCCGACACGTGCTGAAGTATCAGATGTTGCTAATGCTATTATTGACGGAGTAGATGCTATAATGCTTATAGAAGAAACAGCAATAGGAAGTTATCCGAAAGAAGCGTTAGAAACAGTAGACAGAATTATTAATTATATAGAACAACAGGATATTTTTAAAGAAGATAATGAGTATAAAAATCATACAATGGGAATAGCTCATGCTATCGCAATTTCTATAAAACATCTATTGGATTCTATCGAAGTGAAAAATATTGTAACTTATACAAAATCCGGGCAAACAGCAAAATTTATTGCAAGATATAGACCTAAAGTTCCAATTTTAGCAGTAGTTTCAAATAAACAAAAAGCAAGGCAGTTGGCTTTAACAAGAGGTGTAGTTCCTTTTATAGAAGAAAAAACGCTAACTACAGAGCAAATGCTAAAATATGCAACAAGCTATTCTGAAAAAGCAGATTTGGCGCATAAGGGTGATTTTATTTTAATAACAGCGGGTCAACCGGATCTTGGGAAAAAAGATGTACCACCAACAGATTTTGTTAATATAAGAGAAGTATAAAAATCTAACAATTAAATATGGTGAATTAGCCTACAAAATTCAGGTTGTTATAATAAGTGCAGAGCATAAAAATTCCCCCAAAAGACTTATATAAGTTTTTTGGGGTATTTTGTTCTTTTATACTTATAGTAAATTTTAGTTAAAAACTATTTAATTGCTATTTTTTAAACTAAAATAACTTATAATAGAGCAGATAAGCATAATTATTGAAGTTATGTAAAATGGTGTAATAAACGGCTCTAAATGTAATTTTTCCGGTAGTTTGGTAAGTACTAGCGGTGTTAAAATAACTCCTATATTTCCACCGACTAACAGAACGCTCGTTGAAAAATTAATAAATTTATTTTCCAATTTTTTAGAAATATAAAAGAAATTAAATGACATTGTACCAACAAAACTGATTCCTATTAAAACCGCAGCAGCGTAGAATAGTAAGGTATTATTGGATACAGCAAAAATAAAGCTGCCAACAGTCATAAAACCGAGCATAATGGTTAAAGTTAAATTTTTAAAGTTTTTAACCAGTTTACCAAATAAAAATCCTGAGAAAATTCCGCTAATAGCTAAGACGGTTAGTAAATTTCTTGTTACATCCGGTGAATAAAAATATTTTCCTGCTAAAAGAGTAGGAATTTTTATAGTAGCACCCATATAACAAATTCCAACAAAGAATGTTAACAGAGTTAAAATAACAGTTTCTTTATGAAATTTCACACTTACTTTTTTGCTGATTTCGTTATCGGTATTAGGAACAAATATTAAAAACAAGAAAAATATAGGTAGTGCCAGTGAATATACCAGAAAAATATATTGCGTACCAAATATTAGTAAATACCCGGAAATAAATGTAGTGAGTGCTTTGCCTATATTTAAAAATGCTGTCCTCATACCAATCATTGTTCCTTTAGTTTCACCGTCAAAAAAATCACTGATCATACTTATAGATAGAGAATTGAATAATCCAATACCTGCGCCTAAAAGAAGTCTACTAATAAGAACTATTTTGAAATTTGTGGTAAAAATCGGTGTCAGACCCGCAAAGAAAATAATAATAAGTCCGAGAAGAACCGTATTTTTTTTACCAAGATATTTTATAACAATATTACTTATCAAAACAAAAATAGTAATCATCATCGCAGGAATAGTTGCTAAACTTTCAACGGAAGCTAGTCCAATATTAGAATTTTTTGTATGATATAAATTATACAAATTGGGAATAACCGGAGAAATGGCTAAATGCGACATAAGTAATATAGAAATGCTAAGTAGAGAAAACTTAGCGATATTATTTAATTTCATGTTAATCTCCTAAAGTTTTTTTATATATTTACCAATTATAAAAAAAATAAGAATTAAGGTCAAGAAAAAAGTATTAATTAAAGTTTGCTAATCCAATATCTTAAAGTAGTACGTTCATCTTCTTGTAGTTCATTTTCGAATATTCCATTATTTGCTTCTATAGTTTTCTTAGAGGCAATATTTTTCTTGTCACAGGTAACAAGAATTTTTTCTAATCCAATTTCATTAAATAAAAATTCACAACCAAGTTTTAATGCTTCTTTTGCATAGCCTTTTTGACGCTCACTTTTTCTTATGCTATAACCAATATGTCCTCCATGTTTAAATAGATAATCATTTAAACCATGGCGGGTATTAATAATACCTACAAGATGATCGTCGTTCATAATAAGAAAGGTATGAGCTGTAACAAAATTTTTGGGGCAGGTTTCTTTATGTTTATAATTTTTTAAACTTTTAATAAAATCAGTTATATTCTCATATTTTTCAAGGTTTAATCCACCATGAATAATTTCATTATTATCAATAAATTCTTGTTTATATGATAGTATTTCGTCTTTAAGTTCAATAGTCGGTTCAATAAGTTTAATCATATTATCTCCTTTAGTATAGAGTTAAAAATTTAATATTATTATAGCATATATGAAGTTATGATGAAATTTTTAATAATTAACAGTTGTATTTTTATTAAATAAAAATTATAATGTTAAGGATATTGATTTTTAATAGTCTATTTGATAGAATAAATGTAAGTTTTAAAATAAAGATGCTTAAAAGGTGGAGGTAATAATGCGAATTTTATGTATAGGAGATAGTAATACTTGGGGCTTTGTACCCGGAGATGAAAATTTAAGAATGGAAAAACGCTGGACAAAAATTTTATCTGAAATTCGTTCAGAAGATGAAATAATAGAAGAAGGATTATGTGGCAGAACAATTACGGCAAAAGATACTATAGTACCTGTAAGATGTGGAGTGGATACATTACCGATTTTAATGCTTAGTCATGTTCCTGTTGATTTAGTTATTATAATGTTAGGGACTAATGATTTAAAAAAACAATTTAACCCTAGTGCAAAACATTTGGCACGAGGTATGGAAGAATTTATAAAATATATAAGAAATCCACATTTAGTGGAGGGATATAAAATACCGAAAATCTTAGTTGTTTCTCCGGTTTATTTACGTGATGAAATAGTAGAAAGACAAAGTTCTTTTGGAGAATTTGATGAAAATAGCTTAAAACAATCTAAATTTTTACCACAGACATTTAAAGAAATAAGCGATAAATACGAGGTAGATTTTTTAAATGCGGCAAGAGTAGCGGAAGCATCACCAATAGACTGTATTCATTTAGATGAAAAAAAACATGAGCAACTGGGTCGTTATATTGCCAGCAAAGTATCAGAAATATTAGATTATGAAGAAGCAAGATAGTGGGAAAGAACTAATTCTATAACTTAGGATTAGTTCTTTTTATGTTGAAAATAAAATAAGATAATAATATAAAAATAATAGTTAGAAGTATAACGATCAATGAATAATTTAGTATCATGCTCAGTAGTGAGCCAAGTAGAAAAATTAGAAAAATAGTTACAAAAAAATATTTAGAATATTTACAGCCTTTTTTGTTGTATTGATTTTGCAATAGATTACCGACTAAAAAGAAGAAAACTCCCATTATAAATAATAAAAATAATTTATTTTCGGTTAGTTTTGGAAGTGTAAAATTAATAATACATAATCCCAGTATAATAAAATAATTATGATATAGGTAACTGTTTCCTGATTGATTAATCAGGAAAAAATCTATAAAGCGTTCGATATTTATTTGATAAAATAGATACAATAAAGCAATAATAACAAATATAATAAACCAATTTTTTTGTTCGGTAGTAATAAAGTTATTTATAATAATAGAACTAAATAAACCTGTTGTAAAAATAAAGCAACGTTTAACAACATGAGAAAAAATAATGGTTTTAGCATGAAGTGAACGTGAGATAAAACTGGGAAGTAGCCAACTTGTAAAGAAACTAATCATAATAAATAATAATGAATATGGTTGAGGTAAAATAATACCCAAAAATAAACTGAAAGTACGACCGCTAAGAATATAAATAAAAGGCTCAGTTATCTTTTTTTCTATAAGATCGGTAACGATAAAATACTGAACAGTATGCTGAACAGTAAGTATAAAAGATAATATAGTTAAATACAATATTAAATTTCTGTATAATATAGTCCAGTGATAAGTATCAATATTATTCAATGTTATTATTAAAATACAAATTTGAATAATCATAAAAACAATATTAAATAAAGAATTTTTTCCGTAACGATTAATATGGATCATCTCAATATTCCAAGTATTTACAAAAATAATAAATATAAAAAGAAAAGAAAGAAAAAAATTAAAACCTAATGAAGAGTTATAACTACCAAGAATTATATTAAAAATATTACAAAAAGCAAAAGAAAAAATAAAATCATATAATAATTCAGTTATACTAATTTCTTTTTTTAAAGTTTTATTCAAAGAATTATTCATAGCCGCTCCTTTAAAGTTTTATAGTTATATTGTATCAAAAATTTTTTAAAAATTGAACCCAAATAATATAGCCAAAAATATGAAAAGTAAAATTAATCAAATATTCAGTACAGTGGAGTAGTAAAGTAATTGAGATATATTTAACGGTGTTTTGTCTAAGATTATGAAATGTAATTTTTGTAATAAAAGGGTCAGAATTATCTACTAAAATTCCTAAAAAATATTTAATAATAAAAAGATTAATTTTAAATTAATTGATCTCAAAAAATTCAATTTTAAAATTAATCTCTTTACAATTATCTATTATTTTTTAAATTTCTTATGTATTTCTGTATAGAAAATCAAACCGACTAATGTTAATGCAACACCGCTTACTGCTAATGTGAATTGAGTTATAATAGCAGCAATGACAATATATGCTCCGCCGACAATAGCAATTATAGGTATAATTGAATATAATGGAACTTTATAAGGTCTTGGTAATTCAGGTTCTTTTTTTCTAAGAACAAATACAGCGAAAAATGTCAAAATAAAGAAAATCCATATTGTAAACAGCAAGAAGTCTGTTAATGTGTCAAACTCTCCTGTAAACATCATTGCAATAGTTAGTACAAGTGTAACAAGAGCAGATATATAAGGAATAGAAAAGCTGTTAAGTTTTATCCATATATTTTTAAACGGTATTTGATCTTTCATAGCCATAGCGTAAGGGACACGAATAGCGGTCATAGTGAAGCCGTTCATAGTACCGTAAACACTAATCATGATACCGATTGTGATTATCTTACCACCATAAGAACCGAATAATTTTGTTGCAACATCATTAGGAACATTACCATTTCCGGCGATTTGTTCCATTGGCATAGTCATTAAATAAGCAACATTGATAAGTAGATATATTGCGGTGATAACCAGTAAACCATATAAAATTGCTCTTGGTAAATCACGTTTTGGATCTTTCATTTCTCCGGCTACGGTACCAACATTAATCCAACCGTCATAACCATACATTGCCGCAAGCAAGGCTGCACCTACAGCTGATAAAGAAGCACCGCCTAGTGAGCTGTTACCGGAACCGGTAGGTAAAAATTCTATCGTTGTCGGATTAGGTTGCAATAAACCGAAAACTATAATTGCTATAATAGGTATTAATTTGCAAATAGTTGCTACCGTTTGAATACGACCGCTAGCCTTACTGCCTAATAAGTTTAAACAAGTAACAGTTGCTGCCCCACAAGCTCCCACAAGGATAGAATATTTTTTATCTATATGAAACAAATTGGTAAATTGTGTAGCAAAAATAGCTGATGCTGCCGCTATACTTGCCGGATAATAGATGACTGCCTGAGCCCAACCAAGCAGATAAGACATAGTTTTTCCATAAGCACGTTCCACCCAAACAATCATTCCGCCGGTTTCAGGAATAGCTGCAGCTAATTCCGCTGTGGTAAGTCCAGCGCAAATACTGATGATACCGGCTAAAATCCAAGCAAGTAAACCAAGGCTGACATTACCGGTGGTTTTATAAATAATTGCTGCCTTAAAAAACACTCCGGAACCAATTACGACTCCAACAACTGTAGAGAAAGCACCGAAGAAACCGATATCTTTTTTTAAATCATTCATAAATAAATCTCCTTCTATAAAAAAATAAAATACATATTCAAAAATTTAATGTGAAATAATTTCCATCATTAGCACAAAAATTTGAAAATGTTTTCTTGCAAGTATATTATATATTATTTTTGAAGACTAAACAATACTTAAAGTCAAATTTGTGTTAATTTATCTAACTTAAATCTGACATTATAACATTAAAAAATAAAATAAGTTAATTAAAAAAATTAATTAACTTATTTTTCAAGTTTAAAAACATGCTTAATAAAACTATATAAAACATATATAACAATAATAGTAGCTAATACTTCACTGAAATATACTCCTATTTTAAGAATGAGAGAATTATTTCCCGTATCATAATAGTAATTATAGGTTTTTTGAAAAGCCATTCCACAGATAACTAGTGGGAAAGTAAAAGCTGAATAACTAGGATAGAATTTTCTATTTAGTAGTAAAGGCAGTTGGATAAGAACAAACATATAAAATATAAAACAGAGAATTAATAAAATTTTTATAATCAGTTCTGATTTATTAGTAATTCCAATCATATAGCTTGCAAGGAGTAGTCCACCCGGTGCAGAAAAAATAGTTAAGGTGGGAAGTGCGGCAACATTTAACTTTTTATACACATATACCCTATACAATACAAAAGGTATTAAAATAATATAGTTAATAAACGAAAACCAAAAAAATATTTTGCCCAGCATTTCAAGATTATAAGAAATAGCTGTAACAGTTACAACTGCAGGCCCTACGAATGTAATAAACCATGTTGGAAAAATAAATTTAATATTTTGTTTTTTAATCAAAAAATTACTAACAACGAAACAAAGAACAAAAATATCCAATGCAATGCCGAATACCCAAATAATACTCATTGAATACCCAAGGTATTTCTTAAAGTATGTACTTAGTAAAATTATTGACATGGGAAAAGTAGAAAATACGGTAGCTATTAAGGGATTAGTAAATTCCGATTTTAATATTTTAGGAGTAATAGAAAATTTAATCGTCAATAATATAACGATAATTAGTGATATTAAACTAAAAAATAATTGTAATAAGGAGCTATATGTTGCTAAAAGATTTCCCAGTGCCACGCTCCCTAAAGCCAGACCGGCTATTGGTATGGGGATTTTATTAATAAATTTCATATTTTTGACCTTTACTTTATAATTTTAATGCCATTATAAACCAGAAAATAAAAAAATTCAATAAATATAATAATAAAGGGTAACAAAAAACGATTAAAATGTGTTATAATAGTGTTTATGTGGAAAAGATTAGATAAAAAAGAGCTAGAAAGGAACACAACATGACAGAAGAAATCAAAGTAAATGATGCACTTGAATTAAATGATCAAATGGTTGTGCGTCGCGAAAAAATGGATGCAATGCGTAAAAACGGTATAGATCCATTTGGTACAAAATTTGAAAGAACTCATTTATCAAGTGAACTTGTGAATGAGTATGATAAATACAGTAAAGAAGAACTTTCTGAAAAAAATATCTCTGTAACAATAGCAGGTCGTGTAATGACAAAACGTGGAAAAGGTAAAGCTGGGTTTGCTCACGTCCAAGATTTAGGAGGGCAAATTCAAATCTATGTACGTCAAGACAGAGTAGGAGATAGTTATGAGTATTTTAAAACATTAGATTTAGGGGATATTGTCGGGGTTAGCGGTGTACTATTTAAAACAAACGTGGGTGAATTATCGGTAAAAGCCGATAAATTTGAAATTTTGACAAAAGCATTACGCCCTTTACCGGACAAATTTCACGGTCTTAAAGATGTTGAAGAACGTTATAGAAGACGCTATGTTGATTTAATTATGAATAGCGAAAGTAAAGAAACTTTTATTCTTCGTTCAAAAATTATTCAAATTATGCGTAGTTATTTAAACGAACGTGGTTATTTAGAAGTTGAAACACCCATGATGCACAGTATCGCCGGAGGGGCTGCGGCAAAACCGTTTGTAACCCACCACAATGCGTTGGATATGCAGTTATTTATGCGTATAGCCTTAGAGTTACCGTTAAAACGACTTATTGTGGGTGGATTGGAGAAAGTATATGAAATAGGACGCGCATTTCGTAATGAAGGTGTATCAACACGACATAATCCGGAATTTACAATGATAGAGTTATACGAAGCATATGCGGACTTTAATGATATTATGGATTTGACAGAATCAATGATTGCCTATATTTGTGAACAAATTCACGGAACAACTAAAATTACCTACGGTGAAGATGAGATTGATTTGACACCAAAATGGCGTCGAGTGCATATGGTTGATATTATTAAAGAAGTAACAGGAATTGATTTCTGGGAAAAAATGACAGACGAAAAAGCTCATGATTTAGCTAAAGAACACAATGTGCCGGTAAGAAAAGATATGAAAGTTGGGCACATTATTAATGAATTTTTTGAAACGTTTGTTGAAGAAACATTAGTTCAGCCAACATTTGTCTATGGTCATCCTGTAGAAGTTTCTCCGTTAGCAAAAACTAATGTAGATGATCCGAGATTTACCGATAGATTTGAACTGTTTATTGTGCGTCGTGAACATGCTAATGCGTTTAGTGAGTTAAATGATCCGATTGATCAAAAACAACGTTTCTTAGATCAAATGGACGAAAAAGATGCAGGTAATGAGGAAGTTTATGAGATGGATGAAGATTTTGTAGAAGCATTAGAATATGGTATGCCACCGACCGGCGGGTTAGGAATCGGTATTGATAGACTTGTGATGTTACTTACAAATTCCACATCAATACGTGACGTATTGATGTTCCCATATATGAAAAATAAATAAGATAATAAATACCTAGAGGTTGATTAACAATCTCTAGGTATTTTTTGAGTAATTATTATTTGGTAACTATAGTAATTTTAATTTAAGTATATATTGTGTCATTTCACTTTGTTGCACTAATATGTGATCTATAGGTTTAGTATTTTGATTTTGTTTTAATTGAATCGACCACATTATTTAGCAAGTCCTTCAGAAATTTTATCTAAATTCCATTTCATCATATCGTAGTAGCTATCTCCTCTTTCACCTTTTTCAGCAACAGAATCTGTAAAGATTTTAGCATAAATAGGTATATTAGTATCTTTAGATACAGTTTTCATTGGGCGATCATCTACACTACTTTCAACAAATAATGACGGAGTTTTAGTTTTACGAAGTTTTTCCACAAGTGCTTTAATTTGCTCAGGTGTTCCTTCTTCTTCAGTGTTAATTTCCCAAATGTAAGCTGATGGTACATTATAAGCTTTAGAGAAATATTTGAAGCAACCTTCACTAGTTACAATCATTTTTTTCTCGGTAGGGATATTATTAAATTTATCTTTTGCTTCATTATCCAATTTTGTTAATTTTTCTAAGTAGTTTTTAAGATTTTGTTCATAAAAATCTTTATTTTTTGGATCTTTTTCTATTAATTGTTTAGCTATATTTTTTGCATATATCATTCCGTTTTCAAGATTTAACCATGCGTGAGGGTCTTCTTTACCTTTTTCATTTTTACCTTCTAAATAAATAACTTCAACACCGTCGCTTACTGCATAGTAATCTTTATTTTCAGTTTTATTAGCATTTTTTACAAGTTTTGTAAACCAAGCATTGCCACCTGTTTCAAGATTTATACCATTGTAAAATATTAAGTTAGCTTCTGAAGTTTTTTTCACATCATCAGGTAAAGGTTCATATTCGTGTGGATCCTGTCCGACCGGAACTATACTGTGTAAATCAATTTTATCACCGGCGATATTTTTAGTAATATCCGCAATAATAGAGTTGGTAGCGACGACTTTAAGTTTAGTAGTTTCGCTGGTATTTGAATTGTTCTTTTGACCTGCGGAACAGGCAAAAAGCCCGACAACTAATGCCAAAAGAAGAGAAATAAAACCTAATTTTTTAATATTTTTCATATTAATAGGTCCTCCTTTATTAAAATAATTTTTTATAAAAACATTAAATAATTTTATTTAATTTTTGAAAAAACGCTGTTTTGGTGCTATGAAGAAGCTGATAACAAATATAACGGCAGATGTTAATACAATACTGGAACCTGCAGCAATATTAAATGAATAACCTATAAATAATCCTAACACAGAAGATACAGCACCTATTGTTGAAGATAAAATTATCATAACTTTTAGGCTGTTTGCGTAAAGATAAGCTGTAGCAGCCGGTGTAATAAGCATAGCAACTATTAAAATAGTACCAACACTTTGCATAGCGGTAACAGAAACCAACGTTAATAAAATCATTAGAAGATAATGATAGAAGTTAACTTTCATACCCATAGCCTGCGCAAGTAATCCATCAAAAGAAGTTATCAGTAACTCTTTGAAAAATAACTTAATAATAAGTAGGACAAACATACCTACGCCGATGGTGATATACATATCAATATCTTGAACGGCAAGGATATTACCGAATAAGATGTGAAATAAATCTGTTGAACTGTTAGCAACTCCTATAAGAATAACCCCAAGTGCAAGAAATGAACTAAAGGTAATTCCAATAGCGGTATCACTTTTAATAATAGAGTTTCCTTTTATATAAGTAATAATAACAGATGCTAAAAGTCCAAAAATAATAGCTCCGATAAAGAAGTTAATACCTAGAATAAAAGATACTGCAACACCCGGTAAGACAGCATGAGAAATAGCATCTCCCATCAAGGACATACCGCGAAGAATAATAAAGCAACCAACTGCACCGGCTACAATACCAATAATAATAGCCGTAATTAGAGCGTTTTGTAAGAAGTGATAATTATATAAACCATCTATAAATTCTTTAATCATATTATTCCCCTCCTGTTACAAAAATATTAGAACCATAGGCTCTTTTAAGATTTTCTTTAGTAAAAGTATCATCAGTATTCCCGAAAGCTATAAGCTGTTTATTAAGAATAAGTATTTTATCAAAATAAGATTTTACCTTGCTCAAATCATGGTGAACGATAAGAATAGTTTTACCTTGTGCTTTTAATTCTCTTAAGGTATTCATTATAATATCTTCACTAACAGAATCAATTGCGACAAAAGGTTCATCTAAAAAAATATAGTCCGCTTCTTGAACTAAACATCTGGCTATTAGAACCCTTTGAAATTGTCCTCCGGATAATTCGCTAATTTGTCTGTCGGCAAATTCAGTTAAATTAACAATTTCTAATGCTTTTTTAACCTTCTTCCAATCCTCGGATTTCAAACCGTGAAATAGTTTTATTTTCGGATACAAACCTAAAGAAACACACTCTTTTACTTTAATTGGAAACGTATAATCTATATTTATTTTTTGTTCGACATAAGCAATATTTTTTAATGATAAATTTATATCTTTATTATCAATATTAACATTACCGGTAAAATTAATAATACCTAGCATAGCTTTTAATAAAGTAGATTTTCCGGCACCATTTGGTCCGATAATTCCGATTATATTGGATTTGGTTATATTTAACGATACATTATCAAGTGCCGGTACCAATTTATAAGTAACGGATAAATTTTTTATTTCAATCATAATTCCCACTTCCTATCTTTTACTTCTACACAATAGTTTACCCTAGGAAACATTATAAGTCAAGGAAAATTTTTGGAACTATAGTGAAAATGATAGGAAAATTAAAAAGACATGTTACTGAGTAAGGGGTTATAAAATAATTTTCTAAATATTCAATAAAAGTAAGAAACAATATATTTTACAATAGGAGTATATTATTTGCGGAAAAATATAAAATAAAAAAACCTACCTTACAAAAAATATTGTAAGGTAGAAATAAGGGAGTAAATATGAAAAGTCTTTATTATAAGCTAGGGAGACTTATAATAAAAGAACATTCGAAGTAATATAACAATTACTTCACTAATAATTATATCAGAAGTATATACAAAAAACAAGAGAAAAATAAATTCTTTTCCAAAAAGGGAGATAAATAATTTATTAAAATATTAATAGTGAAATTATTACATAAAAAGATTAATATTTTGAGAATTAGTTACTAATTATTTATATTATAAATATGGATAGTAGCTCTAGTTAGATAAAATTATAAATTATAATAAAAATATAAAATAAATTTTATAAAAAACATGTCTATTAATATAATATTTAGAAAAAAATTATATAAAAAAATGTACATAATATACAAAAATTTTTCTACTTGTGTAAATGAAAATGCTTAAATATATTTATTCTTAAAAAAAGAAAAATAAAGAGCGAATATAAAATATTTAGAAAAAATTAAAATATCATATTTAATATGATTTTAAAGTACAAAAATAAAATACGTCTCTATTTGAAAATAGAGATCGCATTTCAAAATTATCATTTAACTTCATATTTTTCTCTTACCAGTTTTGCCACTTGTTCACAGTACTTATCTGTTAATTCGTCAGTGCTGGCTTCCACCATTACGCGAATAAGATTTTCAGTTCCGGAAGCTCGAAGAAGAATTCTACCGTTATTTTCCAGTTCCTTTTCCACTTTTTTACATTCTAAAAGTATTTCTTCATCTTCCATTACTTCTTTTTTGTTGTTAACTTTTATATTTACTAACTTCTGCGGGTAGATATTTACTTCGTCGGCTAATTCTTTTAATGATTTACCGGAATTTTTTATAATACTAGCTAACTGAACGGCGGTTAAAATGCCGTCGCCGGTAGTGGCGTAATTCATCATAATAATATGCCCTGACTGTTCTCCACCAAGAGAATAATCATTTTTTCTCATTTCTTCAACTACATATCTATCCCCGACAGAAGTTTTTTTAGAGGATAACCCGTTTGCTTCTAGGGCTTTATAAAAACCGATATTACTCATTACAGTAGAAACGACCATGTTATCTTTTAATTCATTATTATCTTTTAGATGTTTAGCTAAAATAAACATAATTTTATCGCCATCTACAATATTTCCTTCATTATCGACTGCTAAAACTCTATCACCGTCACCATCAAAGGCAAAACCAACATCAACATTATGTTCTTTAACAAAATCTGCAAGAGTATGTATTTTGGTTGAACCTACATTATCGTTGATATTAATTCCGTTAGGTTTGCAACCGATAGTTTCTATATCTGCTTCTAAATCTCCAAATAGAAACGGAGCGACTTGGGTTGTAGCACCATTTGCGCAGTCAAGTGCAATACTTAATCCCAACAAATCATTATTAATTGATTGTTTAATGTGTTGAATATATTTTTGAGTTAGTTCGGTAGCAAGATATGTTTTTCCGATTTTATCAAATGAAGTATTTTTTATTTCATTTGAAGAATTAATTAGGTGTTCTATTTTCAGTTCTTCATCATCTGTTAATTTAAAACCATCCGGTCCAAATATTTTAATTCCATTATCCTGATAAGGATTATGTGATGCCGAAATCATAATCCCGCTGTCAGTTTCCATAGTTTTTGTTAAATAGGCAATAGCCGGAGTGGGGATAACGCCGATAGGCATAACATCAACACCGACACTTGTAAGGCCGGCGATAAGAGCGTACTCAATCATATCACAAGATATTCTGGTATCTCTTCCTATTATTACTTTTGGATGTTCTTTTTTATTCGTTAACAATGTTCCAAGTGCTTTACCAACTTTAAAACTCAAATCGGCTGTTAATGTTTTTCCTGCAACACCACGAATACCGTCTGTTCCAAAATAGTTTCTCATAAATATGACTCCTTGTTTAATAATCTATAAAAATATTACTATATAAAACAAAATAAGTCAAGATGTGAATGATTAAGAGTAGCTGAAAAAGGCTGTAGTTGAAGAGTTATTAACTAAAAAATCGACAATTAATGCCGATTTTAAATATTATTTATTTAGTTTTTTTATATCCTCTAAAACTTTTTTTGCTTCATCAGTATTATTTTTAGAGTAGATTTTTTTGTTAAAAATAATAGCATTAAGTGAAATCATGTGTGCCGATACCGGAGCTACTAAGAATAGAAAAAGTATAGCTAGCAAAAATTTGTATTCAAATACTTCCAAATATCTGTAGAAGTAAATAAAACCTGCTATTAAAATTAGTTCTACTGCGAATGAACCTGTAACACCTGCCGCATGAATTTTTGTTAATTCATCAGGAAGTCTTATGAAACCTATTATAGTTGCTATCATCGAAACTATTGCTACTAAAATAAGGAGTATAACAATAATGCTTAAAATATTATTTAGTATCATTTTTGAAAACCTCCTTTTTAGCCAAAAATCTAGCTGTAACCACAGTACCTACTAAACAGATAATAGCAATTATCAAAATTAGTGAAACATAAGAAAATGTTTTGTAATACATACTTACTAAGACTATTAGGCAAATAAGCGGCATAGCCAGTAAATCACTTGCAATCAGTTTATCAAAAATACCGGGTTTTTTGACGATATAAGTTAAAAGAAAGAGTATCATTGCAAGGGAGGTGAAAATACCTAATAATATTGTGTATTCAACTATTTTATCCATTTAAGTCAACCTCCAATATTGCTTTTTCAAAACTGTTTTTAATGCTCACAATTTCTCCTTCAATATTATCTGTATCTAAACAGTGAACGAATAATGTTTTGTTATTGTATCCGACATTAACGGTTAAAGTCCCCGGTGTCAATGTAATCATATTAGCAAGTAATGTAATTTGCCAATTTTTTTTAATTGTAAGTTCATATTCAAAAATGACCGGATTGACATCTAAGTTTTTTCTAAACATCATTTTTAGAACATTTACACCTGCTTTTAGCAACTCTACAAGAAATATCACTATAAGTTTTAACCACTTGTAAGCATAAGTATAATAAAGTTGTTTGCCGATAGAAAATTTAAAGAAAATTTTTCTAAAGATAAAGAGTATAACCATACCCCAAAAATATCCGACAAAGAAATATTCCAAGTTATAATTACCAGAAAAGAACATCCAAAGAATACCGATAAAAATATTTATTAAAAATTGTATTGCCATGAATTATGCTCCTTTCTTTAAGACTAAGTCAATATAGTCTTTTGAATTTAAAATGGTAGAAATTCCACGTTCAAAAAATCCGTCTAATAAATTACTGCTTACTCCAATAATTAGTGCAATAGCAACCAATGTAACTAAAGGGATAAGAATACCTTTAGGAAGTGGTTTTAATACTAAATTCTTATTAATATTGTCGTAAAAAATATTAAGGAATATTCTAATTAGTGAGTAAAATACCACAAGTCCGGATAGTGTAACAACACCGGCTACAAAAATTTGGTGATCAATAACAAGACCTTTTACAATTAGGGCTTTACCGTAGAAACCGCTGAATGGTGGAACACCGGCAAGCGACAGAGTTACAATAAGAAATACCCAACCTAAAGTGGGATATTTATTTATAAGACCACATTTTTGTAGGAATTTAACACCGCTAGCGTAGATAATCAAACCTACAATAATAAATAAGGCTGCTTTAAGAAGAATATCATTTACGGCATAGAATAATGCCCCTTTAACGCCGAAAGAATTTAATGTGGCTGTTCCGGTTACCATAACGCCGAGTGATATGACTATGTTAAAGATAACTATTTGTTTTAAATTTTTTTGATATATTGCACCTACTGAGCCTGCAATAATTGATATAGTACCGAGAATAAGTAAGTAAGTTTTAATAAAACTTGATTCCGAATAGAATAATCCGTATGTTCTAATAATAGAGTAAAGTCCGACTTTGGTTAATAATGCCCCGAAAATAATTGAAATTGAAATCGGAGGTGCTGCATATGAACGATTCATCCAAGTAAATAGAGGAAACAATGCACCTTTCATACAAAAAACAAAAATCATTACAGCACCAACTAGGTAGATACCGCGTCTATCCTGCATATTTGCTATTGTTTGTGAGATGTGAGCCATATTCAAACTACCGACAATAGTATATAGATAACCAATGCTGATAACAAACAAACTTCCTGCGAAAACATTCATCAACACATAACTGATAGAAGATTTTAATTGTTCCTTATTAATTCCCACTAACAGCAATAAGTAAGAAGACATTAATAAAATTTCGTAGAAAACAAACAAATTAAATATATCTCCTGTTGTAAACGCTCCGTTGATACCAACCATAATCAGTAAAAATCCCGGGTAAAAGAAACTGAGTTCTCTTTTTTTATCAATAGTTTTAAAAGAATAAAACAGTGTTGCCAAAAACACAATGCCGGATGTAGTAACTAGAATACTGTTTAATCCATCTAATGTTAAGGTAATACCGAAAGGTGAAGCCCAATTTCCCATTTCTAATATTAGAATTTCATGTTTATTAACCATATAAATGTTAAGTATCGAAAATCCTAATGTTAGCAGTGTAGCTGTAAAAGCAAGTAATCTTTGCATCGCTACACGACGTCTGAACAGAATTGTAATAGCAGCAAATAGAAGAGGTATAAAAATCGGAATAACCGGCAAATTACTTAGCATAGTGAGTTTCCTCCTTTATATTTTCAACATCCTCTAATTCAATAACATTATCGCTGCCTTTTAGTTTATAGTTTGCTATATATATTGAAATAAGTAGACATGTTACAGCAAAACCGATAACGATAGCTGTTAAAATAAGTGCTGCCGGAATGGGGTCTACATAGTTTTTCCCAAGTTCTGAAATAATGGGAATGGCACCATCACCAAGACCACCGGAAATTAAAATTATTAAGTTTGCTGCATGACCGAAAAGCCCTACACCTATAATAATACGAATCATACTCTTAGAAAGCATTAGGTAAACACCAAAACCGACAAGAATACCGCATAAGATAATCATATAAAATTCCATTATTTACCGTCCTTTCCAAAAGCTAATATAACAGACATTAAAACTCCAACGACAATTAGGTAAACTCCAAGATCGAATATTGCTGCTGTGTGCAGCTCCATTTCTCCCATTAGCGGAACATGTATATGAGTAAAATGGTGTTTGAAGAAATTTTCACCGGTAACAATGCCGCTAAATGCCGTACCGACAGAAAATAAAAGTCCTATTGCGGTTACATATATATAGTTAATCGGTAGTAACTTAGTAACACGTTTAATACCATAGGTAAACATCGATAAAGCTAATGCCATTGTACAAAGAAGACCGCCGACAAAACCACCGCCCGGTAAGAAATGACCGCCAAAGTATAAACTTAGAGATAGTAAGAATATACAACTGGATATAATGGCTGATAGTGATTTTAAAATTAAATCATTAGTTTTCATCTTTATTACCTCCTCGTTTAATAATTTTAAACATTGCATAAATAATTAATGCAACCATAGTCATAACTGTAATTTCAAACAAAGTATCAAATCCCCTGAAGTCAACAATAATTACATTAACGATATTTCCACCGCCGGAACTTACCACATTATCAAAATAAAATTGGCTTATTGCTGACGGATTTTTATACGCATAAGAAACCAGACCGACAGTTATAAAACTTATACCGGTTAATCCTGCAATAATCGCATTGGTAAGTTTAAATTTTTGCTTTTCAACATGTTTGGTTTTATTTGTTAGCAAAATAAATGCGATTAAGAAAATAATTGTTGAAATTGATTCTATAACAAATTGAGTCATTGCAAGATCAGGGGCTCTGAATGTAACATAGAGTGCAGTCATCATAAAGCTGACACCTGAAGATAAAATAATCAACACTAAACGATTGTAACAGCGCGCCATAGCGATACAACAAATAACAATACAAATACCAATAATTATATTCATTATATGAACACTTGAGAAAGAATTGATAATAATCGGTTTTCCAACAGCAACATAACCAGCTAAAATAGTAATCGATAAGCTAAGAAAAATATAACTCATATTACGTTTTAGTTCATTTGTAATAAATTTATTATGAAGATAACCTGCACCGGCATGAAGCTTTGTACCTAAGCTATTGTATAAACGATGGATAGATATAATACTAGGATTATACTTGTAAATAATATTTTTGGCAGCAAATGTTTTATAAATAAATATTCCAATTAAAACAACTAAAATTGTAGTAATTAATTCTTTAGATAAAAAATTGTCATGGGAGATGTGAGAAATAATTTTATTATTTGTAACATCTCCGGCTAATGCTGCATTTTGTGCCGGTATAATGATGTAATCTTTAATAAAACTATTAATTATAACAAAAACAGCTAAAATAACAGGTGCGACAGTTATTTTTTTATCAGGTAAGTGTATTTTTGTTTCATTAGAGAAAGTTTTATTAAAAGTACCTAAAAAAGGTTTGAAGATTAAAATAAATGAATATATAAAAGTACCGAGCGACGCTATAACCACTAAAATAGCGATAATAATATATAAACTGCTTGTACTGATTAATCCATAAACACTTGTTAAGAAATACTCTTTAGAGAAAAATCCACTTAATGGTGGTATTCCTGCCATGGAAAATCCTGCAATAATACTTAAAATAAAACTTATCGGTAAATAAGCTCTAATTCCACGCAATTTGTTGACATCACGGGTGTGAAAGGTATGATCAATAATTCCGGTAATCATAAATAAACAAGCTTTAAATGCAGCGTGATTTATAATATGAAAACATACAGCATAAAATGCAAACGTGTAAATATAATGATTCTTGTCATATAATCCTAAGTTTGCAATACCGATCATTAACGTCATCATACCAAGTTGGCTTATAGTGGAGTATGCTAAAATTCCTTTTAAATCTTTAAGGAAAATTGCAGAAATCGAACCGATTAACATTGTTAAAGTACCGAAAATAATTAAAATATTTCCAAATGACGCACTGAATGAAAAGATAATTCCAACTCTCAGCAGTAAATATATGCCGGCTTTAACCATTGTTGCCGAGTGAAGATAACTACTAATCGGTGTTGGTGCTGCCATGGCATCAGGTAACCAGATATGGAACGGAAATTGTGCGGATTTGGTAAATGCTCCAAACAATATTAGAATCATTGCCGGTATATACTTAGAAGTATATTTATTATTCTGGCTGAAAGTTATTATTTCACTAATATTAAAACTACCTGTAACATTATTAAGAATAAAAATTCCAAGCAACATTAAAACGCCGCCAAACACAGTAATAATAAGTGACTTCAATGCACCTTTACGTGAAGCATCATTTTCATGCCAATAACTGATAAGTAAAAATGAAGAAACAGAAGTCAGTTCCCAAAACATATACATACTTAGCAGATTATCAGATAGTACAACCCCTAACATTGCCGACATAAAAATCAGTAGGAAAATATAAAATTTATGTAGCTTAGGATCATTTATATCCATATAATAACATGAGTATAAAATAACAAGAGTTCCGATTCCTGTTATAAGCAATGTGAATAGTAGAGATAGTCCGTCAAGTTTAAAATTTATATCTAGGCCTACATTAGTTGCAAACGCCAAAGACTTATATACTATACCACCTGAATAAATATTTTTTAGTTGTGAGAGAAAATATCCAAATAACACGAGCGGTACAATTACAACGACTTTTCCTAGGTGAATGGTTTTAAAGTTTTTTCTAATTGTTGGAATAAAAAACATAACAATCACCGGTAAAAATACAGTTAATTGTAACATAAGAAAACCTCTTTCTAATATTTTTTTGTTATAGCTTTAATTATATAATAAATTGTATGAAAATACTATTGAAATCGTTAAATGATAATGACAATATTTTACAGAAAATATTTAAAAGATTTATTTATTAATGAATTTTATAAAAAAGTGTAATAAAAGTTTTGATAAATATTTCTTTTATTAAATAACATTTTATTAAGTAAAAATCTTTCTTTAATTAACGGATAATAACAGAAATCTTTGTGTTTGATTGGTTTAAGCAAAGATAATTATTTTTTTAAATAAGTCTTGTTTAAGAGTTGGAAAAAAGGTATAATAATGTTATCAAACTAATAAATGGAGGGAACAACCAATGTCAAACAAACAAACACCACATATTAAACCGAATGGAGTTGAAATAGCAGAAACAGTGCTATTGCCGGGAGATCCATTAAGAGCGAAGTTTATTGCTGAAAACTTTTTGGAAGATGCCGTTTGCTTTAATGAGGTACGTGGTATGTTAGGATATACCGGAACATATAAAGGTAAAAAAGTTTCGGTTATGGGTACTGGAATGGGACCTGCCAGTATAGGAATTTATTCATATGAATTAATTCATGTATTCGGAGTAAAAAATTTAATTAGAATTGGAACGTGTGGAGCACTACAAAAAAATATAAAATTATATGATGTGATTTTAGGAATGGGTTCATCTACGAACTCAAATTATATGCATCAATACAATATTCCGGGAGAGTTAAGTTTAACTGCTTCGTTTGACTTGTTATTAAAAGCATACAACAAGGCACAAGAAATGGGGCAACCGGTACATGTCGGCAATATTTTATGCAGTGAAATTTTCTACAATTCTGACAAAAATGCTATGGAAAATTGGATTAAAATGGGAGTTCTGGCTGTGGAAATGGAAAGCACGGCACTTTATGCAAACGCAATAGCTGCAGGTGTTAATGCTTTGACTATTTTAACAGTAAGTGATTCATTAGTAACAGGAGAAGAAACTACTCCGGAAGAAAGACAAACAGCATTTACAAAAATGATGGAAATAGCATTAAACTTAGCATAAAAATAAAAAGTATTTTAGAGGTGAAGCATGAGTAACTATAAAGAATTATATGATAAATGGTTAAATAGTTCGGTATTAACCGATGAAGAAAGAAAGCAACTTGTTGATATTGCAAATAATGAAGAAGAAAAAGAAGATCGTTTCTACAAAGAATTGGAATTTGGGACTGCCGGATTACGTGGAAAAGTAGGAATGGGTTCTAATCGTATGAATCGTTTTATTATCGCTCGTGCAACAAAAGCATTAGCACAAACGATTATTGATAACGGTTTGCAAGATAAGGGGATAGCTATTGCCCATGATCCACGTTTATTTTCAAAAGAATTCGCAAAACTGGCAGCATTGGTAATGGCTAGCAACGGTGTAAAAGCATATCTTTTTGAAGATTTACGTCCAACACCGGAATTATCATTTACTATACGCTATTTAAAAACTGCAAGTGGTATTAATATTACAGCTAGTCACAACCCAAAAGAGTATAACGGTTATAAAGTATATTGGCAAGAGGGTTCACAAATTAAATCAAATATCAGCGACAAGGTGCTTGAATATATAAACTCAATGGACATTTTTGATAATTATGTAACCCTGACGGAAGAAGAAGCTATTAAAAAAGGATTGCTTATTTATATCGGTAAGGAAATAGATGAAAAATTCTATAAAGAATCATTAGATTGTGCTATTAATGATGATAATATTGATAAAGGCATTTCGGTAGTTTATACACCACTAAATGGTGCAGGGTATAAAGCAGTAACAACAGTGTTGGCGCACCGTGGTTTTAATAATGTTTATGTAGTAGAAGAGCAAAAAGATCCGGATGGAACATTCCCAACTATCGAATATCCAAATCCGGAAGATACGGCAGCTTTTGAATATGGGGAACGTCTTGCTAAAAAAGTTGATGCCGATATTCTTATTGCAACGGATCCTGATTGTGATAGACTTGCAGTTGAGGTAGTACACGATGGGGAAATAATATCCTTTAACGGTAACCAAACCGGTGCCGTTTTAGTGCAATATGTTATCGAAAACCTTGCAAAACAAGGAAAATTACCGAAAAATCCTGCATTAGTAAAATCAATCGTAACATCTAAAATGGTTGAACCGCTATGCAGTGAGTATGGAGTAGAAGTTATTGACGTTTTAACAGGGTTTAAAAATATTTGTGCATTACCGAATGAGTGGGATACAACCGCTGAAAAAAATTATGTAATGGGATATGAAGAAAGTATCGGTTATAATGTAGGGACATTCCTACGTGATAAAGATGGTGTTACAATAGCAATGCTATTGGTGGAAGCGGCAGCATTTTATAAAAAACAAGGTAAAACATTGGTTGATGTACTGGACGAATTTTATAAAAAATATGGATACTATTTAGATAAAACTATTTCGATCGTTTTAGAAGGGGCAAGTGGAGCTAAACGTATAAAACGTATGATGGAACAATATCGAGAAATCTTCGCACGTGAAATTGCGGGAAGTAAGGTAGCTGTAGTAACAGATTACTTAACTCAGAAGGAAAAAATAGTAGCAACGGGTGAAGAAAAAGATATAACAATTGAAAAAACAGATGCAGTAAAATTCAGTTATGATGATGAATCATGGTATACTCTTAGACCGAGTGGAACAGAACCGAAAATTAAATTATATATTTATGTTAAAGCTGATGATAAATCGGTAGCGGAAGAAAAACTGGTAAAATTTGAAGAAAAAGTATTAGAACTGCTTTACTCAATTAAGTAATTAAGGAAAAAGGTAAGGATAGTTATATTCTTGCCTTTTTCTTATTTCTTGTTTATTGAACAAAGGTGTAATAGTTATAGTAGAAAAAAGGAGTGATAATTAATAAAATGACAACAGTATTAAATTATAAAGATACAATGATAGAGAACTTTCATACAATATATCCCAACCATATGAATAGACATGATACGCTATTTGGAGGTCAAACATTATATTGGTTAGATGATGTTCAAGGTTTAGTAATTAGAAGATACACACATCTGCCATTCTTTACAGCAAGTATTGACACTTATCAATTTTTAGATGTTGTACATAGACACGAAGCATTGATAATAAGAAGTTATATTTCCAGAGTTGGAACTAGAAGTGTGGAGATTTTTGCTGAATTAAGTGCTTTTAATCATGAAACAAGAAAAACACGTTTGGTGGGAATTTGTTTTTCAACATTTGCGATAAATAGAGAAACAAAATTAGAAGAACCGTTACCGCAAGTTGAATATACGGATGAAATTTCTAAATTTGTAAGTAGCAGCTACTCAGATAGACAAAGTGGGAAATTAACAGCTAGAGAATTTTGCAAAGAATATTTAAAATATTATAATAGATAGGACTAAGGGTTAGTAGTGAACTAACTCTTTTTTGTGATAAAGAATTTTAATTTTTCAAATGTTACCCCCTTACATTTAGTAGAAAAGTATATTATAATATAAGTAAAGTAAATAGATGAGGTAAATAATAATGAAATATGAAACTATGTTGGAACGTTTTTTAGGTTATGTTAAGTTTAAATCAAGATCTGATTCCGGTAGTACGACAATACCGTCAACACCGGAACAAAAGGATTTTTTGCGTATGTTAAAAGGACAATTGGAAGAATTAAATTTAAGTGATATTGTTTTAAATGAAAAAAATTGGTTTTTGACCGCTACACTTCCGGCTAATACTGATAAACCATATGATACTATTGGGTTTATTTCTCATGTTGATACCGCTGATTTCAATGTAGAAGGAATTAGTCCACGTGTTATAGAAAACTATAGTGGCGAAGATATTGTTTTAAACAAAGAGAAAAATATTATTATGACGATGGCTGAATTTCCAAATCTTAAAAATTATAAAGATTTAACGTTGATTACAACAGACGGGACAACGCTACTAGGTGCTGATGATAAAGCAGGTATTACCGAGATAGTAGAGGCTGTTAAATATTTGAGTGAGCATCGTGAAATAGAACATGGGGATATTCGAATTGCTTTTGGACCGGATGAGGAAATAGGACGAGGTGCTGATCATTTTGATGCTAAAGGTTTTGCAACCGATTATGCTTATACTATGGATGGTAGTGTGTTAGGAGAACTTCAGTATGAAAGTTTTAATGCAGCACAGATAACATATAAAATTACCGGAGTGAGTGTTCATCCGGGGACAGCAAAAGGAAAAATGAAAAATGCTAATATGATTGCCGTAGAGTTGGCATCATTATTCCCGGAAAAAGAAGTACCGGAACATACAGAAGATTATGAAGGTTTCTATTTGTTACATAATATGCAAACAAGAATAGAAGAAGCGGAATTGGTGTATATTATTCGTGATCATGACAGAGAAAAATTTTTGGCACGAAAAGCCTTTTGTGAATCAGTTGCTGCAAAAATTAATGAAAAATATGGTAATGTAGTTGAATATGAATTATTTGACCAATATTATAATATGGGAGACGTAATTAAGGAAGATAAACGCTGTGTTGACGTTGCAGAACAAGCGATTAAAAATGTAGGGGTAGTTCCTATTATTATTCCAATACGTGGAGGAACAGACGGTTCTAAAATCTCATATATGGGAATACCGACGCCGAATATTTTTGTTGGTGGTGAGAATTTCCATGGCCAATATGAATTTAGCTGTTTAGAACATATGAAAAAAGCAGCTGACGTTATTGTAGAAATTGCTAAATTAGCAAAAAAGTAGAAAAAATAACACCATGGTGTGAACGATAAATAAAGAACTTTCTAAGTAGAAAAACAAGTATTTTCTTCTTAGGAAGTTTTTTAATGATTAAATTAAGTTGTAAAATAAAGTGAAAGATATATTTTAATGACGTTTACATATTAAAAAATAAAATTAATATTAAAATATATTCAATGAAAACGGTATAATGTAATAAAAAATATGATATAATGTTCTTAATTAAATATAAAAATACGCTATTAACAAATATCTTCAAAAGATAAAAATAATATATTGAGGGAGTAACAATAATTTATTATGAAAAATTTTAAAACATAGAAAAAACATAGAGAATCCAAACTTATAATAAATGAAATACAGGAGAAAATAACAATGAATGAAAATAAAGAATGGTTTTTAGGATTAGATATAGGGACTGCCAGTGTGGGATGGGCAGCAACAGATACAAATTATAATCTGTTAAAATTAAAAGGTAAAAAATCATGGGGAGTACGCTTATTTGATGAAGCACAAACAGCAAAAGAAAGACGTGACTGTAGGTCAAAAAGACGTCGTTTAGCACGTAGAAAATGGCGTTTAGGGTTATTAGAGGAATTATTCGCTGAAGAAATTAATAAAATAGATCCGAACTTTTTTATGCGTCTTAGAGAAAGTAAATATAAAGTAGGTGATAAAACAGAAAATGTTCCTAGTATCTTGTTTAATGACAAAAATTATACGGATAAAGAGTATTATCGTGACTATAAAACAATATATCACCTACGTGCAGATTTAATCCATAAAAATAATCCGGATATAAGAGAATTGTTCCTTGCAATACATCATATACTAAAATATCGTGGGCATTTTTTATTTGCCGGACAACAATTTAAAGGCTCTGAAATAAAAGACAATATAAGAGAATTACTACAATATAATTCACTAAATATCAAAATAGATATAACTGATGAGCTTATTAATAATATAGCAGAAATATTGTTGAAAAAGAAAAACTCTACAGATAAGATAATAGAGTTTAAAAAATTATTTGCTGATGAAAAACAATTAATAGAGGCATTACGTTTAGCACTTGGTAATAAAACTCAACTGGCAAAATTATTTGATATAGAAGCATATAAAGAACTTGATATATCAATTAAAACGATTTCATTCAAAGAGAAAATATATGAAGATGTCCGTAGTAACTATGAAGAAATATTGGGAGAATACATTATAGTATTAGATACTGCAAAACTTATATATGACGCAATTATTTTATCTGAAATAAAAATCAAAAATATGACAATTTCAGAATCTAAAGTAATCAGCTATGAAAAACATGGAAAAGATTTAAAACAATTAAAACAGTTAATAAAAGAAGATAGCAAATTATCAAAAAAAGAAAAAAGACAATTATTTGAAAATATATTTGTTAAAGAAGATGAAAAAGAAGCGAATTACGTTAATTATATCGGGAAAAATAATGTGGGAAGTTCAAAATCATCTTGTTCTTATGAAGATTTTAAAAAATCTTTAATAAAAGAATTAAAGTATTGTGAAGAAAGTAAATTGAAGCAAGATATTCTTGCTGAGTTAGAATTAGAGACATTCCTTCCCAGACAGCGAACTAAAGATAATTCGGTTATTCCATATCAAATCCATAAAGAAGAATTAGAAAAAATATTAAATAATGCCGTACAATATCATCCATTTTTAAATAATACCGATGAATATGGTATTAGTATTAAAGAAAAAATAATACAATTACTTGAATTTAGAATACCGTATTATGTCGGTTCGCTAAATACATCGCACAAAGTTGGTAATGGAGGTTTTTCATGGTCAGTACGAAATAAAGGGTATGAACGTACAGCGGTTACTCCTTGGAACTTCAATAAGGTAATAAACAAAGAAGAAAGTGCTAAAAACTTTATTGAAAATTTAACCAATCAATGTACATATCTACTGTACGAAGATGTACTTCCTAAACATTCATTACTATATTCAGAGTTTACCCTACTCAATGAATTGAATTCAATAAATTATGGTGGTAAACGTTTAACTGTAGAACACCGTAATTTAATTATAGAGCGTTTCTTTAAACAATCTGCACCAAAGGCAACAGGAAAAGAATTAAAAAAATTTCTAATGTCAGAAGGAGTAATTGACGGAAAAGATGAATTATCAGGTTTTGATATTTCAATAAAAAATGATTTAAAATCATATCGTGATTTTAAAAAAATTTTAGGAGAAAAATTTGATTCTGAAAAAGTGGAGAAAATGATTCGCTGGATAACGTTATTTGGAGAATCTAAACAACTGCTGGTTGATAAAATAACAAAAGAATACGGAGATATTTACTCATCGGAGGAGATAAAAAAAATATCCGGTTTAACATATAAAGACTGGGGACGACTATCTGAAAAACTGTTAACAGAAATAGTAAGTAGCCAACTGTATGATGAAAGTACAGGAGAGTGTTTTAATATTATTAATGCAATGCGTAATAATACTCTACTTTTTATAGAATTATTAGGAACTAATTACGACTATTTTGAAAAAATTAATACATATAATGGAAAATTACGTAAAGAAATAACAGAAATCACACCTCATATACTGGATGATTTATATGTATCCCCTGCAGTAAAACGTTCTATATGGCAGGTAGTACGTATAGTGGAAGAACTAAAAAAAGTAATAGGTTCTGAACCGAAAAGAATATTCGTTGAAACAACACGTAGTAATAAAGAAAAAAAAGGTGATGACGGACGCAAAGATTCTCGGAAAAAAGCATTGTTGGAACTATATAAAAAAATAAAAACATCTGATATAGCTGAATTAGAAAAAGCTCTAGGGCATACAGTAGATTTTGATAAGAAAAAACAAGATTTAACTGATATTGATAATAATAAGTTAAAAGCAAGAAAATTATACTTATACTATACTCAATTAGGTCGTTGTTTATACACTGGAAAAGCAATAGACTTAAATAACTTATTTGGTAGCAATAGTGAATATGATATTGACCATATTTATCCACAAAGTAAAACAAAAGACGGTAGTTGGAATAATTTAGTATTAGTCAACAAAACAGAGAATTCAAAAAAATCTAATGGTTTAATAAGTGAAAGTATTCAAAGAAAAAATAAACATTTTTGGAGATTTTTAAAAGCAAAAAATCTTATTTCGGAAGAAAAATATAAACGATTAACAAGAACGGAAGATTTTACAGATGGTGAATTAAGCGGTTTTATCGCACGTCAATTAATAGAAACATCACAATCTGTAAAAGTAGTATCGAAAATCTTACAAAACTTAAATCCTACAACTGAACTTTGTTTTTCAAAAGCGGAAAATGTATCTGATTTTAGACAGGAATTCGGGAAAATAAAAGTAGGCAAAAGAAAAAATTTAACAGAAGAAGAACAGAAAAAAGCCAAAGAAGGGCAATTAATTAAAGTTCGTGATTTAAATGATTTACATCACGCAAAGGATGCCTACTTAAATATCGTTGTAGGTAATGTATACCATATAAAATTCACACGAAATCCTAAGAACTTTATTCGAAAAAATTTTAAAAATAGAGAATATACATTGAATACACTATTTTATAGTGATAAGGTTGAACGTAACGGAGAAGTAGCATGGGAAAAAGGAAAAACTGAAGAAATAGTTAGTTCAGTAATGTGTAATAATTTAATAAATGTAACACGAAGAACTTCTGAACAGAAAGGTGCATTGTACGAGGCGACAATCTATAAGGCAAATGCAGCGAAAGAAGGAAGTTATTATCCGGTAAAAACAAACAATAAAAATCTAAAAAATGTAACGAGATATGGCGGATTTACCAGTATAAAAATTGCATATTATTCAATCTTCAAGTACGATATTAGAAATAAAGATAAAGTTAAAGAAAATATCAAAATTATTCCAATTCCTATTTATATTTCACAAAATATAAAAACAGATTTAGATTTAATTAATTTTGCTGAAAAACAAATAAAACTTAAAAAAGGTGAAAATATAGAAAATTTACAACTTATATATAAAAAATTAAATATAGGCGCTTTAGTAAAAATAGATCATTATCCTTATTATATCGGAGGGAAAACAGATGATAATTTTTACGTTGATGGAGCTGTCCAAGTATTGCTCTCTTCTGATATTGAACGATATTTAAAAGAAGTGGTTAAATTTGTTAATTTTCAACGTGAAAATAAAGAAGCAAAAGTTTCAAAAGAACATATTTCATTAGAAGAAAATATAAAATTATATAATACGTTGGTATGTAAAATGGCAACAAAAATTTTTACACACAAAAAGAATAACAAATATAATGACTTGACACAAGATAAAGCAAAAAATACATTTAATAAGTTAAGTTTAGAAGAACAATGTAAAGTGTTATTGGAAATATTGAACTTATTAACAAATAAAAAAACAACATTTGATTTAAGTTTAATTAATGAAAAAACTTCCAGAGTAAAATGTGGATTTAATTTATTAAATCAAAAACAATTTTCAATAATTGAACAATCAGTAACCGGATTATATGAAAAAGAAATAAAAATAATAGAGGATTAATATGAGTTGGAGAACAATAGTAATTAGAGATAGGGCTAAATTAGATTATAGTTTAAATTTTATGACCGTACGCAAGGAAAATGAAACTAAAAAAATTTGTTTAAATGAAATATATATGCTTATTATAGAAAGTACTGCTGTGAGTATCACAGCGGTACTACTTAATGAATTAAATAAAAACAAAGTAAAGGTACTTTTTTGTGATGAAAAACGTAATCCAAGCTCAGAGTTAATTTCACTATATGGTAGCCATGATACAAGTTTAAAATATCGTAAACAGATGGAATGGTCAAATAAGATTAAAGCACATGTTTGGACACGAATAGTGTATGAGAAAATATACAATCAAATGCAATTTTTGAAAAAATTAGGAAAAAATGAGCATAAACTTCTTGAACTGTATTTATCAGAGTTGGGTTACAACGATGAAAGTAACAGAGAAGGTCATGCAGCCAAGGTATATTTTAATGCATTGTATGGTATGGATTTTAGTCGTAATAAAGAGTGCTTTGTTAATTCTTGTTTGGATTATGGATATGCAATAATTTTATCAGCTTTTAATAGAGAAATTGCGGCTAGTGGATATTGTACTCAATTAGGTATTTGTCACAGAAATATATTTAATAAATTTAATCTGGCAAGTGATTTTATGGAACCTTTCAGAATATTAATAGATGAAGAAGTTTATTCATATACAGAAACAGAATTTACAAAAGAACATAAAAACAGGTTAGTTAATATACTCAATCGAACTATTTGTATAGAAAATAAAAACCAAACGGTAGCCAATGCAATAAAAATATATTGTCAAAGCTTATTCAATGCATTAAATGATAGTGATTTAGAGTATATAAAAATGTATAAATATGAGTTATAGGTTTATGAGAATACTAGTAATGTTTGACCTGCCTACTGAGACATCGGAACAAAGAAAAAATTATAGAAAATTTAGAAAAAACCTAATAAAAACCGGTTTTATTATGATGCAAGAATCGGTCTATGTAAAATTATCAATGAATCAAAATAGTACCGACCTAGTAATTAAAAGCATTAGAAAATATTGCCCTGATGAGGGAATAGTACAAATTCTTACTGTAACAGAAAAACAATTTTCTAAAATGGAATTTTTGGTAGGAGAGTCGCAAAACGAATATGTAGATTCAGATGAGAGGTTTATTGAATTATGAAGATTGTTAATAGAGAATGGCAAAGAAGTATTGAATTAAAAGAAAATATAATTAATACTATAATATTGGAAAATAAACAATATTTTCGTGAATGTGTTCGTTCATTAAAATTACAACATCAAGGTGATGAGGGTTTATTTATATTTTCAGATGGATTAAAAGAGATATCACTAGCTAAGTATAGTTATCTAATTACAGATTTATTTAATTTAGATATTAATAATAAAAAAATACTGACTAAAATATATACAGAATTAATGAAATATGCAGTAGAGAACTATATAGAACTAAATACCATTCAAACTAACCTGCTAAATTATTATGAAAATCTTATTCATAGCTCTTCATTGGAATTAGAATATAGAGATGAATTAGATATAATGGGGATGTTAAAACTGGCAGATTTTAAGATAAATTTAATAAGTAATAACGATCTAGAAAAATTGATAAAATATTTAAAAGTATTAGTTGAATTATGTGGTATAAAGGTCATCTTTATTGTGGGATTACATATATACTATACAGAAAATGAAATTAAACAGTTATATAAAGAACTGTGTATAAACAAAATAAAAATTATTAATATAGAAAATCAACAATATAAAAATTTATCAACAGTCGATTATACGGAAAAAGTATATATATTCGATGAAGAAAATTGTGAAATATAACTTGATTTTTTATGGAAGCGGTTGTACAATATAGGTATACTCGAAATTTACAAAAGAGTTCAAATAAAAATTTATTTAAATTGCCGATAGGTCGCTCATTGTGAGCGATTTTTTTAAGAAGATATTCAAAATTATATATATATACCAAACTTCAATTTGAGGTTTGAGTTAACTGTAAATTTTGAGTATTCTAAAACAACTGAATTAGAGAAACTTTCAAAAGAATCGTTTGAGTTAACTGTAAATTTTGAGTATTCTAAAACTATAAGTACTCTTTTACATTTAATTCTGTGTTTGAGTTAACTGTAAATTTTGAGTATTCTAAAACACTTTGATTAAAACTAGAAAAGAAACCACTGTTTGAGTTAACTGTAAATTTTGAGTATTCTAAAACATATATAAAATTTTAATACTATGATCTGTTGTTTGAGTTAACTGTAAATTTTGAGTATTCTAAAACAGCGATTGTAATTAAATATCAGTGGAAAGGGTTTGAGTTAACTGTAAATTTTGAGTATTCTAAAACAGGGCAACCTTGGGATAATATGAGTGGCTCGTTTGAGTTAACTGTAAATTTTGAGTATTCTAAAACTAAAAGAATAGATTGGTTAGTTTATCAAAAGTTTGAGTTAACTGTAAATTTTGAGTATTCTAAAACCTGACTTCTCACGCATTTCACGATAAGTTCGTTTGAGTTAACTGTAAATTTTGAGTATTCTAAAACTATTTTCCATGAATATAACTTCTTCAAAATGTTTGAGTTAACTGTAAATTTTGAGTATTCTAAAACAGGTCTGCTTGAAGAGTACCATAAATGGTGTTTGAGTTAACTGTAAATTTTGAGTATTCTAAAACACCGTCAGAAGCAGCGGCAGCAACTCGTCTGTTTGAGTTAACTGTAAATTTTGAGTATTCTAAAACTTTTTCTTTGTCATAACTAAGATACTGTTGGTTTGAGTTAACTGTAAATTTTGAGTATTCTAAAACGAAATCCCATGCCCCCTGAAAAATCATTTTGTTTGAGTTAACTGTATAGTTAAATACGGAATATAGGAGTATAATAGAAAAAATAAAGATAAAATAGTAATATGAGAAAAAACTCATTTTTACTATTAATTTTTTGGCTCTGTGTCAAATACGGGGCATGAGAAAAAATAAGGATAAAATGCTAAGCAATACAGTGTTGCTTGGCATTTTTCAAAACGCCCTTAAAAGAAATATTATTTTTATACTCAGAAACAAATAACCTAGAAACAACTAAAATGCGTAATCTAAAGTTATAAAAGCTATTATAACCATAAGAAACTCTCTTTAAAACCTTTATCTTATTATTAATACCCTCCAAAGAACCATTAGAGATAGAATACCTAACACTATTAAGCATATACTCTTTATGTTTTCTCATAGTATTAATAGCCTTACTAACACCATCAGATAAACCGATAGTAGATTTTTCAATTAATTCTTTAAACTCCAACTCATTTCTATACCTTATCGCATATCTAATATCCTGAACTCTCTCATAGCTAGCCTTAAATATACAATCTAATCCTAATAAATAATCTAAAATATCACGTCTAGTAACTAAACTCCTAAAACTCCTATTAAAGAAAAACCTACCATGAGTAACATTACTTTCATCTTCTAATATTAACTTCCAATTATTTTTTAAAAGAGTATAATTAATACCTTTTTGTTTTTTGTAAATATTCATTAGCTTAACTCTAGTTCTATTAAGTTCTCTATTAACATTTTGAATAAAGTTCTCTATTAACATTTTGAATAATATGAAACCTATCTATAACAATTTCAGCATTAGGAAACTTATTTCTAATCAACTTCATATAAGGAGTATAAATATCAATACAAATAGCCTTAACATTACTTCTAGCCTCTTTAGAAAATCTGGAAAAATAATTATTTAAAATATACTCAGTTCTACCATCAACTATATCAATAATCTCATGAGTTAAAGCATCTAAAAAAATAAAACTCATACCATTTTTACTATCTTTAGTAAACTTTAACTCATCAAAGCATAAATACTCAGGTAAGGTATTATAGTTAAGAATGTCTACATGGGATTTACATTTATAAAGAGTTCTTATAACAGTATTAACCGATACATTATTCATTTTGGCTATTTGTTTAAAAGATAAAGTATCAGCTAAATCACTCATTATAGAAAACTTAACATTTTTAGAAATACTACAGTATTTATCTACAAAAGAAGTAGTAGCTACAAATTTTTTATTACAAGTTTTACACTTGAAACGTTGCTTTCTTAGTTCCAAATAAGCAGGGATACCTGATATTTTTAATAGATTAATTCTAGTAAGTTCATTAAAGCCGTTTTTAACTACAGTATAACCTTTATTAAGACAACCACAGCATTCACACTTCTTGGGTTTATATGTTAAGGTACCTTTGAATACAAAGTACTTTTGATTATTTTTTATAGTTTCGTTATGTGTTTTCTCAATAGTTATATTTTTATCTTTTATTTGTAGTAGGTTTTTAATGAATTATCCCNACATCCTTGTTCTTTATTTAGAGTGCTTAGAAAATTAGGTTTTTATAAAGATACTAAGAAAAAAGTAATTCCTTATAAACCTAAACCCTATAATACACCTACTGAAATTGGTAAAAAATGGCAACTTGATGTGAAATATGTTCCTAAACGTTGTTATGTAGGAGAAATTCCTGATAAATTTTATCAATATACTATTATTGATGAAGCTACTAGGGAAAGATTTATTTTCCCTTTTAAAGAACAATCATCATATTCTACTGTTCAATTTGTTAAAATGGCTATTGATTATTTTGGGTATAAACCTAAGATAATTCAAACTGATAATGGTTTTGAATTTACGCATTTTAAAGATACTAAACGAATACACCCTTTTGATGTATTGTGTAATAATCTTGGCATTAAACATCAACTTATTAGACCTAGAACTCCTAGACATAACGGTAAGGTTGAACGTAGTCATAGAAATGATAATGAACGTTTTTACAGGCATTTATCTTTCTTTTCGTATGATGATCTTATATCTCAGATGAAAAAGTATCTATATCGCTCTAACCGTCTTCCTATGCAGACTTTAAATTGGCTTTCTCCTGTTGAAAAAAGAAAAGAGTTACGGAAAGAGTCTATAAAAATATGCCGGCTTTAATTCCTTGTTAGATAATAGATTTCACAACTTATTTGTCAAGGACAAGGGCTACGCCTTTTTCAAATCCTTGACAAATAAGTTTTAGAAATCTGAAATGTTCTCTAAGGAATTAAAGCTGGCAAATCTAATCAAATAATGTAATTTACGTCGGGGGCTTCATACGGTTTACATAGAAGCTAGCTTCTATGTAATTCTATTATATCCGGTATTTATTTTTTACTTTTTTTGTCTCACATCATTTACAAATGTACAGTAGTAGGTTTTTAATGAATTCTCCCTCTTTTATTTCTTTTGTTTTTGTGTTAAAATTATTCATGACAGATATCCTTTCATAGTTTATTTTTTTTGCACTTTAATTATATTGGATATTTGTCTTTTTGTATATTAAAAAATAATACGAGGTATGGATTTTTTTTCATGCCCCGTATTTATTATACAACCAATTTTTTTGGCTCTATATTAAATACGGAGCATAAGAAAAAATAAAAGAATTTCATTAAAGAAAATAACAAGACGAATTAGAAGATAATATTATTATTGTGTGCTGTGTCTAATTTCTTTGTGTATTTTACAATATATTATTTATATTTATCATTAAAGTCAAAAAAAGTCAAAAAAATTTAAAAAAGGTATTGACTTTTTTTGACCTTAATGATATTATTGTATTATGTAATTAGCAGTCAAGTGATTAGAGTGCTAAAATACAATTTGAAGAATAGGTGATAAAAATGTTAATAGAAAGACAGGTACTCATTCTTCAATCTATAGTAGAAAATTTTATTACAACCAATCAACCGATCGGCTCTAAGCAATTAGCGGAAAATATAGATTTTAGTTCGGCAACGATACGAAACGATATGAGTAAGCTGGAAAAAGAAGGGTTGATAAGAAAGACGCATATTTCATCAGGACGAGTTCCATCAGAAAAAGGTTATCGTTACTATGTAGATTATATCAAAAAAGAATATGAACTATCTAATAGTGAAAATGAAAAACTAAAAGAACTTGATAATGATAAGTATGTTTCAGAAAATAACTATCTTGAAAAAAATGCAATTATTCTTTCTGATTTAACAGATTGTACGGCGGTTATTTTAGCACCGACTAAAACAGATAGGCGTATTAATAAGATAGAAGTTATTTTATTGAGCAGTCGCAGTATTCTTGTTATTTTAATAACAAGTATAGGAGAAGTATTCCAACAAAACTATAAATTAGATGCAGATTTTACCGCAGAAGACATAGCAGAAGTGAATAAACTCTTACAAAGTTATTTTTATGACGTAGATATGGCAACGGCACATGTGATTATTCATGGAGAACTTGAACAATATTTAAAAGATAAGGTGAATAATTACAATATGATAGTTGTAGCTTTAAATAGATTATTGCAAAATAAAATTAAAAAAACTATAGCATTAGGGGGTAAGTACAATTTACTTAAACAACCCGATATAGATAATGTAGATAAATTAAAAGAAGTAGTATCGCTCTTAGAAGATGATAAAATAGTCGAGTTGCTGGATAATAACAGTAATAGTGAGGAATTAACTTCTATAAAAATAGGAAAAGAACTCGCACTGGAGAATATAGATGATTTATCATTAGTTTCTAGCAAGTATAATACATCAAAAGGTCAAGGAATTATTGCAGTATTTGGACCAAAGAGAATGGACTATTCAAAGATTATGACACTTATTTCATGTGTGCGGGATAATCTTAACAATAATTTAAAATAAATAGGAGGTAGAGATGACTACTGAAGAACAAAAAGAAACTCTACAAGAAGAAGTAGCGGAAGAAGTCGTTGCTACTGAAAAAGTAGAAGAGGAAATAGCAGAAGAAAAAACTGCTGAAGAACTATTGCAAGAAGAAGTGGAGCAATTGAAAGAAGAAGTTAAAAATTCCGAAGATAAGTATTTAAGACTATATGCAGAATTTGAAAACTTTAAAAAACGCAAAAATCAAGAGATTGATACGATAAACACTTATAAAAGTCAAAAGATAATTACAGAAATCTTACCAAGTTTAGATAATTTAGAGCGTGCGTTGCAGTTGGAAACCGATAATGAAGAAGTTCAAACCGTATTAAAAGGTGTAGAGATGGTTTATGAGGGGTTGCAAGCAGCACTGAAATCAGAAGGCGTGGAATTAGTGGAAACTGAAAATGCTCAATTTGATCCGAATATTCATCATGCAGTAATGCAGGGAGAAGACAGCGACAAAGAAAGTGGAATGATATTGGATACATTCCAAAAAGGTTATAAATTAAAAGATAGAATAATAAGACCGGCAATGGTTAAAGTTAATTCATAAAATGCTTTATTAAAACTTTGAACATCTAAATAAAGATGTAAAATTATGTAATAAAAGGAGTATAGTGATATAAATTATTTTTATATGATTATACCAAACCACAAAAAATTGAAAAATAAAGAAAATATTAGGAGGACAATAATATGTCAAAAATTATAGGTATCGACTTAGGAACAACTAACTCATGTGTAGCGGTATTAGAGGGAGGAGAAGCAAAAGTAATTCCCAATCCGGAAGGGAACAGAACAACACCGTCTGTTGTAGCATTCAAAGGTGATGAAATTCAAGTCGGTGAGGTAGCAAAACGTCAAGCAATTACTAATCCAAATACAGTAATCTCAATTAAACGTCACATGGGTACAGATTACAAAGAAGATGTGAATGGTAAAAAATACTCTCCACAAGAAATTTCAGCGATGATTCTACAAAACTTAAAAGCAACAGCTGAAAGTTATCTTGGAGAAAAAGTAACTAAAGCGGTAATTACAGTACCGGCTTACTTTAACGATGCTCAACGACAAGCAACAAAAGATGCCGGTAAAATTGCAGGGTTAGAAGTAGAACGTATTATCAACGAGCCAACGGCAGCGGCTTTGGCTTATGGTTTAGAAAAAACTGATGTTGATCAAAAAGTATTGGTATTTGACCTTGGTGGTGGTACATTTGACGTTTCTATTTTAGAATTAGGTGATGGTGTATTTGAAGTATTAGCTACATCAGGAGATAATTTGCTAGGTGGAGATGACTTTGACCAAGCAATTATTGATTACTTAGTAGCAGAATTTAAAAAAGAACAGGGGATTGACCTTTCACAAGATAAAATGGCAATGCAACGTCTAAAAGATGCAGCTGAAAAAGCTAAAAAAGATTTATCAGGTGTAACTTCAACACAAATTTCACTACCGTTTATTTCGGCAGGTGCTAGTGGACCGGTTCACTTAGAAAATACATTAACAAGAGCAAAATTCGATGAATTGACTCACAGTTTAGTAGAGAGAACATTGGTTCCAACTCGTCAAGCACTTAAAGATGCTGAGTTAAATCCAAGTGAAATTGATCAAGTGATCTTGGTGGGTGGTTCTACTCGTATTCCGGCAGTGCAAGATGCTGTTAAAAAAGAAATGGGCAAAGAGCCTCATAAAGGTGTGAACCCTGACGAAGTAGTGGCAATGGGTGCAGCTATTCAAGGTGGAGTAATTACAGGAGATGTTAAAGATGTAGTATTATTAGATGTAACACCATTATCATTAGGTATCGAAACTATGGGATCAGTGATGACAGTGTTAATACCAAGAAATACTACAATTCCGACATCTAAATCTCAAGTATTCTCAACAGCAGCTGATAATCAACCGGCGGTAGATATTCACGTGCTTCAAGGTGAGCGTCCGATGGCGACCGATAACAAAACTCTTGGAAGATTCCAACTTTCAGATATACCTCCTGCACCGCGTGGAGTACCTCAAATCGAAGTTACATTTGATATTGATAAAAACGGTATTGTTAATGTTACTGCTAAAGATCTTGGTACTCAAAAACAACAAAAAATTACTATTGAATCTAGCAGTTCGTTAACTGATGAAGATATTGATAGAATGGTTAAAGAAGCCGAAGCTAACGCTGATGCTGACGCTAAACGTAAAGAAGAAGCAGATGTAAGAAATGAAGCAGATCAATTATCATTCCAAGCTGATAAAGCATTAGAAGAAGCAAAAGATAAAGTTGATCAAAGTTTATTAGATAATATTAAAACTAAAAATGATACGCTAAAAGAAGCAATTAAAAATAATAACTTAGAAGAAATTAAATCTGCAAAAGATGAGTTAAATAAAGCTGTTCAGGAGATGACAATGAAATTGTATGAACAAGCTAATGCTGCGGCAGGAGCACAAGGTACAGATGCCGGAGCAACAAACTCAAAAAATGATGATGATACAATTGATGCAGATTTTACAGAAAAAAAATAATTTAAGATAACAACAAACAGGAGCTAGGGGCGTAAAGCTCAATGCTCCTGTTACTATTATAGGAGAGATAAAGATGGCGAAAAGAGATTATTATGAAGTGCTTGGACTAAGTAAAGGTGCAAGTGCTGCTGAAATAAAAAAAGCGTATCGCAAGTTATCGAAACAATATCACCCGGATATTAATAAAGAACCTGGGGCAGAGGATAAATTTAAAGAAATAACAGAAGCCTATGAAGTGTTAAGTGATGATACTAAAAAAGCACAATATGATCAATTTGGTCATGCTGCGTTTGAAGGTGGCGGAGCAGGTCAAGGCGGTTTTGGAGGATTTGGAGGAGGATTCTCCGGATTTTCAGGTGAATTTGATGACTTAGGAGATATATTCTCAAGCTTCTTCGGTGGCGGTAGCGGCAGACGTAATCCGAATGCTCCACGTCAAGGAGAAGATTTGTTACATCGAATACGCATTTCATTTACTGATGCGGTGTTCGGTACTAAAAAAACTATAAAATTACGTAAAGACGTAGAATGTGACCATTGCCATGGAACCGGTGCGAAAGATCCGTCGTCGGTAACTGAATGCCATAGATGCCACGGAACAGGACAAGAAGCAGTAATTCAAGATACACCGTTTGGACGCATACAAAGTCAAAGAACATGTTCAGAATGTGGCGGACGTGGTAAGGTTATTAAAGACAAATGTTCACATTGTTTCGGAAAAGGATACAATAATCGTGAAGTAGAGTATGAAGTGGAAATTCCGGAAGGAATTAGTTCAGGACAACGTGTAAGACTACAAGGAAAAGGTGGTGTCGGTGTGAATGGAGGCCCCGCCGGAGACCTATTTATAGAAGTAATAGTAGCTGAAGATTCATATTTTCATAGAGAAGATGATGATATTTATACAGAATTGGAAATATCACCTGCCCAAGCAGCATTAGGTACTAAAATAGATGTTCGTACTCTAACCGGTGAAATTGAATTGACAGTTCCGGCGGGAACACAACACGGACGTAAATTCCGTCTATCCGGTAAAGGTGTGAAAAATGTAATGGGTTATGGACATGGTGATCACTATATTGTAGTTTCAATCAAAATTCCAAAAAATCTATCATCGAAAGAACGTGAATTATATTTGGAATTAGCAAAACTGAATGGTGAAAAAGTAGAAGAAGATGAAAGTTTCCTTGATAAAGTAAGCAGAAAAGCAAAAGATTTATTTGATTAATAACTCTTAAATTTATAAGTATTATAGGTATAAATAAGAAAATATTTTTGAGGAAATGTTTGTCAAAAAATTATATATTATTTTACAAACATTGCTATTAGGCTCATCGCCATTCTTAGTGGTGAATTTCTTAAGGTTGCCTTACCACTATATAGTTAGCAATAAAAAATATTTTGTATATAAATATATAATTTAATACAAAACAAACGACGAGTTCTTCTTAGGCTCTGTGTCAAATACGGGGCATGAGAAAAAATAAGGATAAAATGCTAAGCAATGCAGTGTTGCTTGGCATTTTTCAAAACGCCCTTAAAAGAAATATTATTTTTATACTCAGAAACAAATAACCTAGAAACAACTAAAATGCGTAATCTAAAGTTATAAAAGCTATTATAACCATAAGAAACTCTCTTTAAAACCTTTATCTTATTATTAATACCCTCCAAAGAACCATTAGAAATAGAATACCTAACACTATTAAGCATATACTCTTTATGTTTTCTCATAGTATTAATAGCCTTACTAACACCATCAGATAAATCGATAGTAGATTTTTCAATTAATTCTTTAAACTCCAACTCATTTCTATACCTTATTGCATATCTAATATCCTGAACTCTCTCATAGCTAGCCTTAAATATACAATCTAATCCTAATAAATAATCTAAAATATCACGTCTAGTAACTAAACTCCTAAAACTCCTATTAAAGAAAAACCTACCATGAGTAACATTACTTTCATCTTCTAATATTAACTTCCAATTATTTTTTAAAAGAGTATAATTAATACCTTTTTGTTTTTTGTAAATATTCATTAGCTTAACTCTAGTTCTATTAAGTTCTCTATTAACATTTTGAATAAAGTTCTCTATTAACATTTTGAATAATATGAAACCTATCTATAACAATTTCAGCATTAGGAAACTTATTTCTAATCAACTTCATATAAGGAGTATAAATATCAATACAAATAGCCTTAACATTACTTCTAGCCTCTTTAGAAAATCTGGAAAAATAATTATTTAAAATATACTCAGTTCTACCATCAACTATATCAATAATCTCATGAGTTAAAGCATCTAAAAAAATAAAACTCATACCATTTTTACTATCTTTAGTAAACTTTAACTCATCAAAGCATAAATACTCAGGTAAGGTATTATAGTTAAGAATGTCTACATGGGATTTACATTTATAAAGAGTTCTTATAACAGTATTAACCGATACATTATTCATTTTGGCTATTTGTTTAAAAGATAAAGTATCAGCTAAATCACTCATTATAGAAAACTTAACATTTTTAGAAATACTACAGTATTTATCTACAAAAGAAGTAGTAGCTACAAATTTTTTATTACAAGTTTTACACTTGAAACGTTGCTTTCTTAGTTCCAAATAAGCAGGGATACCTGATATTTTTAATAGATTAATTCTAGTAAGTTCATTAAAGCCGTTTTTAACTACAGTATAACCTTTATTAAGACAACCACAGCATTCACACTTCTTGGGTTTATATGTTAAGGTACCTTTGAATACAAAGTACTTTTGATTATTTTTTATAGTTTCGTTATGTGTTTTCTCAATAGTTATATTTTTATCTTTTATTTGTAGTAGGTTTTTAATGAATTCTCCCTCTTTTATTTCTTTTGTTTTTGTGTTAAAATTATTCATGACAGATATCCTTTCATAGTTTATTTTTTTTGCACTTTAATTATATTGGATATTTGTCTTTTTGTATATTAAAAAACAATACGAGGTATGGATTTTTTTCCATGCCCCGTATTTATTATACAACCAGTTCTTATACTCGCCGTTTGTTTTTAGTTTTTATTTCTCATTTTTTCTGCGTGTCATTAATAATGATGTTGCTAATAATAATCCAACGCCAACGGTAGTCGTATCTGTAGCAATTCCTGTATTTGGTAATTTTCTTACATTATCTTTAGTAGGTTGTTTGCCTGAACCAAATTTTTTGTTTTCTTTGCTATGATCATTAGTTGGTGGAGTTTTGAGATCATCATCTTTACCTGGATTAACAGGTTCAGTTGATTTAACACCCGGAATAATACGAGAATATGGGAACGGATCTTTATATTGTAAAAACTGTTCGTTTGTTAATTGTTTTAAATATTCAACAACGATAGAATCCATGGTAGCACCACCTTCTTCACGTGCACCTCCCAACATAGTATAGCCGTCGCCACCTACGGCTAGAAAATCGTTGGTAGCCATGTAGTAAGTTTTTTGTAGATCAAGAGGTTCGAATTTTCCTGTTTGTTTATTTAATATTTCAATAGAATAAACTCTTTCACCGGGTTTTTTATGCGGATCAAAACCAACTTTAACAGAGCTGGATGATTGTAAGAAACCGCCGTTACTACCTAATTGCGGTTTTCCTTGAGCGTCCAGTATCTCTTTACCATCATTATCAGTATTTATTAGTGCACGAAGAGAGTGTTCGTACATTTTTTTCACATCAGTACCTTTTACTTGAATTTGGGTAAGTTGGTTACCGAAAGGCATTGCCTTAATAATATCACCCACAGTAATAGGAGAATCTTTTTTCAATGTAGTACGAATTCCTCCACCGTTAGTTACGGCGAAATCGGACTCATGTTTAAATACTTTAGCATTATAGAGTGCGTCTGCGATTAAGTTTCCAAGATTAGTTTCTTTTGTTCTGACATTTTCGCTTGTCCCTTCTAATGTATAGGGTGCTTTATCAATAACAACTACACTTCCTTTTTTATCAAATTCAGCTTGAGCAGCTTTAACAATTTTTTCAACGTCTGCATTAGGAATTAAGTTTTTAGCATAATCTCCGGAATAGGTTTAGTGAATGTTACTCCTTTAATTCCTACAGGATTGGTTTTTGTAGCTGTTTCCGGAGTAGTAACACCAACAATACCGATTTTAACACCTTTTTCTGTAATTATTGTAGACGGTTTAAATAATCGTTGTCCATTTTTATAAACATTTGTAGAAACAATAGGGAAGTTAAGCCATCCGCCATTATTAGTATTGTTTTTGTATTTTTCTACAGTATCAAGCCCGAAATCAAATTCATGATTACCGGCTGTCATTGCTTTATAACCGATTTTATTCATAGCTTTTGCCATATCTTCACCTTTTGATTGGTTGGAAATCGGAAGACCTTGAAAGGCATCGCCGGCATCAAGAGCGATAACTGTTCTTTCAGGATTATTTTGTTTTTCATTATCGATTAATGTTTTTTCACGGGCTGAACCGTAAGACGATGGTGTACCTTTATATTCTTCGTATGCTAAACGACCGTGCATATCGTTAGTATGAAAAATAGTAAATGGTACTTTATCGTTTATGTTATTTGCATTGTTTGCAAATGCAAACGAACCGGTAAATATCTGTGATATTAAAATAATAAATGTGAGTAGAAAGGTTACTATTTTAGATGATTTTAATTTCATCATGTGTCCTCCTGAATATAAAAATAAATTTTACGTTAAAATAACGCTTACTTAAATTATAACATAAATTTTCAATATAACTGTATAAAGTGATATAAAATATATAACTTTTTTTGTTAATGTTTTTATAGTATACTATATATATATTAATAAATCTCCTAATTTAATTACTGAAACAGCATATTAATAACATTAGTATTATAAATTGTATTAATATATAGATGGAAAATTTATAATTATTAACTATATATTTTAATAAAATAGTGTTTATTTACTATATAAATGTAATAATTCAATATATTGGAAGAAAAATTTTAAATAGGTTTGAATAAGATGCAAAGCAAAATACTTGGTTTTTGTTTTTTATAGTTGTAAAATACATTATTAAATATAAAAGTTAGGTGGAAGAGGTTGTGTTTGGTGATATAAAAAATATTATATTTGATTTGGATAATACACTTTATCATTTTAGTTCAATATGGAAAGAATCAAATGAGAGAACGTTTAATTATTTTGGTTATAATAATTTTATAAATTATGAAGATTTTTTTCTAAAGTATAAAGAAGTAAACAATGAATTGATTAAGAAAATTCGTAGCGGGGAATTAAGATTTAAAGAATTGCGTTTTGAAAGATTAATAACCACTTTTGAAAAATTTGAAATTTCTTTAACGAATGATGATTGTAAGGTGTATTACGAAAAGCAGTTTGAATTTATTAATGATTTAATTGTACCGGATATAGAGTTAATAGATAAAATAAAAGATTTGAAAAGACAATATAATTTGGTAATATTAACTAACGGTAAAGCACTTGAACAACGACAAAAAATAAAAAAACTGGGTTTGGAAAACTTATTTAAGTTATATATTTCAGAAGAAACGCATATTAGTAAACCGAAACCGGAAGCATTTATTAATATATTGGAAGAAAATGATTTTTTGCCGGAAGAAACTTTAATGATTGGTGATTCTATTTTTTATGATATAAAACCCGCAAAAAAATTAGGGTGTAGGACGTGTCTTATAGATAGAAGATGGCATTTTGATGATGAGGGTAAAAACTTAAATTATGACGGTTACAAAGCAGATGATGTAAAAATTGTATTAGATAACTTATTAAAAAAGATATAAGAAGGAAAAACAAAATAAAATAATTAAAAATTATATTTATAAATATAAAATATACATAAAAATATTTATTTTATATTAATAAGAAATAAGATTTCAAAAATATTTAATAATAAAATATTTTAAAGGGTTTTTATAATTTAAAAGAAGTTTTATTTTATAAATTTTAAAATATATAGTTTAAAAATTATTATTTTTTTAGTTAAAGTGATTGTATTGAAAATATAAATCTGTTATAATACTAATTGTAAATAAACCTTAGTGATTACTAAGTAATCAAAATATTAAAGGGGGAGGAAATTTACAATGAAAAAACATAAATTATTAGCTATATCAATGGCAACTTTATTATCATTTACATTAGCAGGATGTAGTAAATCTTCATCAAATCAAAGTTCAACAGATGGGAATGCGACTGTAAAAGATATGAAGGGGGAAGAATTGAATAAAATTGAAAAAGATGACAAAGAAAAAGAAAAATACCTTGTTATCGATGTAAGAGATGCTAAAGAATATAATGAAGGGCACGTGAAACATGCTATTAATATTCCGGTAGGGGATATTGAAAAAAATGTAGATCGTTTGAGTGCTTGGAAAGATAAAAAAGTAGTAACTGTATGTAATACAGGTAAAAAAAGCAAAGAAGCAGCTGAAAAACTTGTCAAAGCAGGATTTAAGGATGTAACTAATGCTCAAGGCGTTAAAGATTACAAAGATTACGAAATCAGTAAATTTACTACTTTATTAGCGGATGATTTCCAAAAAGCTATTGATGAGAAAAAAGGTCAATTTATAGATGCAAGAGATAGCAAAGATTATGATAAAAAACATATTGAAGGTGCTATTAATGTAGATTCTAAAAAATTAGATGACTTAGAAGCAAAATTACCGAAAGATAAAGAAGCACCGATTTATACATATTGTTATAGTGGAAATCGTTCATCAGTTGTAGCTAAAAAATTAACAGAATTGGGTTATAAAAATGTGTTCAATGCTTTTGACGGCGTTAAAGAACATGAATATAAATTTTAATAATTAGTAAAAAAGGAAGGAATAATTATTTAATGAAGAATAGCAAATTATTAGCTATATCAATAGCAACATTATTATCATTAACGTTGACGGGGTGTTCATCTACAAGTAAAGGAACGGATAACAACGGGACTACATCGGTAAAAGAGATAAAAGGTGAGGATCTTAACAAAATTGAGAAAGATGATAAAGAAAAAGAAAAATATCTTGTTATTGACGTAAGAGATGCTAAAAGCTATAAAGAAGGTCATGTAAAACATGCAATTAATATACCTGTAGAAGAAATCGACAAAAGCATAGAGGAATTAAGAACATGGAGAGAAAAATCTGTTGTTGTTTATAGTGATGATACTAAAAAAACAAAAGAAGCAGCTGAAAAACTTGTCAAACAAGGTTTTAAAGATGTTTCAAATGCACAGAACATTAAAGATTTTAATTATGATTTAGTTAAATACACCAGTTTAACAGGAGCAAAATTCCAAGATAAAATTTTAGCTAAAGAAGATGCAGTATTTCTTGATGCCAGAGATAAGAAAGATTTTGACGAAAAACATGTTGACGGTGCTAAAAATGTAGACTCTAAGAAATTAGATAATCTTCAAGATATTTTACCGGAAAATAAAGAAACTCCAATTTATACATATTGCTATAGTGGAAATCGTTCTTCTGTTATTGCCCAAAAATTGATAGATCTAGGGTATAAAAATATTTTTAATGCCTTAGATGGAACAAAGGAATATGATTATAAATTTGAAATGGCTGATTGTTGTAAGGAAGGTAACAAAGAAGGTCACGAAAATCACAACCATTCAAATCATAATAATTCAGAACAAAAACATGAAGGACACAGTCACTACAATATTAGTAAGATGAAAGGCAGGGAAGACGACGTCTTCCCTTTTTCTATAAAGATGAAAGAAACAATTATATTATTTACACGTGTTCCTAAAGAAGGGACTACGAAAACAAGACTTTATGATTTTATAACACCAAAACAAGCGGTTGAGGTTCAAAAAAAACTATTAATAAAAAATTATAATACTCTAAAAAGTAGCGGTAGAAAAATAAAAATTTATCATGATGGAAATAAAGATGACGACAATAATATGGAAGATTTGTTATCAATCAAAGATTTTTATTATCAAAATGGAGAAACACTTGGTGATAAGATGTACAATGCGATTAATAATGAGTTAGTAAATGCTGACAAAGTATTGTTGATGGGATCGGATATTTTTAATCTTAATAATAACATGATAGAGCTTGCTTTTAAAAAATTAAATGAATATGATGTTGTCATTAATCCAAGTGAAGATGGTGGATATTTTTTAATAGGAATGAAAAAACCGATAAAAGAAGTTTTTGCATTACCTAGTTATGGTGATGCTAGTGTGCTGGAAAATCTGATAAGAGTTTGTAATAAAAATAAAATTAGTTATTTTTTAGGAGAAACAGCCCTAGACATTGATACTAGAGAGGATTTATTATCAGCGGAAACTGGATTTAAAGATATTGTTTTGCTAGGTGCCGGAGAGTATAATATCAATTTTACATTTACAGATAATAATAAAGATAAAAAGGTATTGCGTATTAATATGAAAAGTCAGATGAATTTAACCAATCAAATTGAATATGAATACGAAACTTTAAAATTATTAGAAAAAAGTAAGGTTACACCTAAAGTATATGACTTGGTAACTAAAACAAAATTATTACCGTACAAATACTTGACGATGGAATTTTTAAACGGAAGAGTATTAGATTATGATAAAGATATGAATATAGCAGCGTATTTACTTAGTTCAATTCATAATACAGCATTTGGAGAAAATAATTTAATTCATGCTGCTAATCCGTTTCAGTTAATGTATGATGAATGTAGTGCGATGGCAGAGGAGTATCTTAATTGGGAATATACAGATAGTGTTGTTGGTAGTTATATTCATTTATTTTTAGATAAGTGTAAAAAACTTATCCCTAAAAATTACATTATAGACAAACCGTGTATCATTAATACAGAACTTAACTCGGGTAATTTTTTAATTGGTGATACTAAAGAAAATAGTTATGTTATTGATTGGGAGAAAGCGTTAATTGGGGAATGTGAACAAGATTTAGCTCATTTTTTAGCTCCCACGACAACATTTTGGAAAACAGATAAAATATTAACAAAAAATGAAATTGATTTGTTTTTGTCCGAGTATAGTAAGTATCGTTCATATAATGAAGAACGTTTTGAACGTTATCTCATTTTTAATTGTTTACGTGGTGTAACGTGGTGCAGTATGGCGTTTAGACAGTATAGTGAAAAAGATAAAATGCTAATGGATGAGTTTACATTTAAAAAAATATCCGCATATGTTAGTATAGAATTTTTGGAAAAAATATCAAGGTATTTTAGTTAGGAGGAAAGTAATGACAGAATTTATTCAAAGTTTCGGTGTTGCTGCACCAATAATCTATGTATTGATGTTTACAATTTTGCCGGTATTTTTCTTTCCGGTACCGATATTAGCGGTAGCCGGAGGACTTGCTTTCGGTTTTGTAGAGGGAAGTTTATTAACTTTTGTCGGAGCTTCGATGAATTGCTATTTAATGTTTATAATTTCACGTCGTTTTGGACGAGAATGGGTTAGAAATTATTTAAAGAAAAAAATGTCACCAAAACAACATGATAGAATTTTTAATGTAAGTGATGATAAATTAATGATGAGCTTAGTAATTCTTAGACTAATACCACTGGTACCATACAATATGATAAATTACGGTTATGGGTTAACTAATATTTCAGTATCAAAATATATGATAGCAAGTGTTCTAGGAATTATACCGGGAACAATAGTTTTTCTAAACTTTGGAGCAACAAGTACTAATGTGTTTAGTAAAGAATTTTTGATAGCATCACTTCTTGTTATTTTATTAACAGTAGGTTCAATTTATTTGTCAAAAATAGTAGAAAAAAGAGAACAACAAAAAAATAATAATGAAATAAATAAAAAATAATAAAGAAAAAATTAATTTTATAGTATTGTTTTGTTGTATAATAATTAATGAAATAGATTATATTATAAATACAAGGCATAGAAAAGTGATATGTACCCCTTTTACCGGTTTGTCCGGGAAAAGGGGTATTATTCTTTATATATATAAGATTTCTACTTCAGCAAAAGTAGCACTACCTATTAAATTTAGTGAGATTTCGGATTCTTTTTGTAAATTTAGAGGGTAAGTGATTTCAGATATTGTAGAATTAATATTATTATTGATATTCCATTCTTTTGGAATAAATAATTTAACGGTTGAAAAAGTAGCTGAAATATCTAGAGTAAACTCTTTACTATAGTAAGTGTTTAACTTTTCAAAATAGATATTTGTTGTACTAAATGTGGATGTTGATGCAAAATAGTTTGTATCGTTAATATTAATATAAAAAGAATTATTTCCAAAAATAATATTAGAAGATTTCATATCTGAATATTCTTTTTTATATTTTTTAAATTCTTTATATTTTAGTTTTTTTGGTAAAAGTAGAGAAGCACCTATACTAAGAAGTAAAGCGGATATAAATATTTTTCCTGCTGAAATATCAAGAAAATAAAAATTTTTATTATATATATAGAATAATAATGCTAATGGAAAAATAGTTCCAAAGGAATCAAAATCTATAATATTTTTAATAATAATATATCCTAAAACTATGGTACTTATTATTAGGAAAATAATTCCTTTAGGAAATAAGATTGTATCTCCTAAAAAGATAATTAGAGCAGTTATTGCTAAGATAGCACCTAATAATTTTTTTTTCATATAAATTACCTCGTTTCTTTTAATTTTTCTTTTAAAATTTTATAGTAATGACGTGATATATGAGTTTTTTTGTTACTATTGATAAAAGAAGCAGAACTACTTCCTGAAAATGATTTTTCTAATGAAAGTATAAGTTTTAAGTTTATAATTGTAGATTTAGAAGCTCTACAAAAATAATTAGGAATAATTTCTTCAAGTTCATATAATTTGAATTTAACTTCAAAGAAATCATTTTTCGTATGAGCATATACTTTGTTCATATCAGTATCAAAAAATAAAATTTCTTTTAAGGAAATGAAGTATTCTGTATTTTCTTTGTAGAAAGTTATATTAGGTGAGGAAGAAATTGCCTTCTCTATAGTATTTTTAATTTCTGTTATTTCCGATGAAAACTCAGGTGCTTTTATGTGTACTTCCATATTATCTAATGATGTATCTATTTCAATAATAACTTTCATAATATACTCCTTTCGTAGTTCTTATTTATATAATACTACATAATCAGTTGTTTGATAAGGGCTTTTAAGTAAGTGGTAAGATAAGAAAGGTAAGTGGTAAATTGTTTTTGATAAGATGAGTTTAATTTAGTTAAGAGCGAATTTAGGGATTTGTAGTTTATTTTATAAGTTATTGCTTTTTTTATTTTTTTATTGTATAATATCTCTTGTACGTGGGAGTGGATGAGTTCTGGTGTGCTCTCTAGTCTTCAAAACTAGTATGAGGGGTTAGGAGCCTCTTGGGTGGGTTCGATTCCCACACATTCCCGCCAAGTGTTTTTATAATGGATTATCGGTATAAAATTAGGAGTTCCTAACTTTATATCGTTTTTTTAGTTACCATAAAAATTAAATTTTTTAATAAAAAAAATGAAACAGTATATTTTTTATTTAGTTAAACGCTTTTAATTGAAGTGTTAGTATAAAAATGTACTGTTTTGTTTTATTTTATAACAGATTAAAACAGTTATATCAAGGATTTTTAATTAAAAAACATGTATATAACACTTTACAATATGAAACAGAAGTTATATAATATATTTATACATAAATAATTATTGATAAATTAAATTTATTAATTTAATGGAGGGCAACAATGGCTAAAGAAATTTTTGATGAGCTGAAATTAAAATCTGGTGCAACACTGAAAAATAGAATATTTATGGCACCAATGACGACACAATCAGCTTTTTATGACGGCGGAATAACAGATGAAATTGTAAAATATTACGAACATAGAGCAGGCGAAGCCGGTGCAATAGTAGTAGAAAGTTGTTTTGTTGAAAAACATGGGCGAGGTTTTCCGGGAGCTATAGGTATTGATAGTGATGATAAAATATACGGTTTAACTAAATTAGCGACAGCTATTAAAAATTCAGGGTCAAAGGCACTTGTTCAATTATATCATGCAGGTAGAATGGCGTGGCCGGAATACAATGGCGGTGCTGAACCGATTGCTCCAAGTCCGGTAGCTGCACTCAGACCTAATGCACCTGTTCCGAGGGAAATGAGTGAAGAGCAAATATTAGCTATGATCCAAATGTTTGCTGATGGAGCAAAACGTGCGATAAAAGCCGGCTTTGACGGAGTGGAAATTCATGGAGCAAATACATTTATCGTTCAACAATTCTTCTCTCCACATTCAAATAGAAGAGAAGATCATTGGGGTGGTAATAGAGAGAATAGAGCAAGATTTGCTATTGAAGTTTTAGAAGCTATAAAAAAAGTTGTAAAAGAATCTAAGAAAGAGAATTTTATTATCGGATATAGATTTTCTCCTGAAGAATTAGAAATACCCGGTATTCGATTTGAAGATACAATGTATTTACTGAATGAACTTGCAAAACATGATTTAGATTATGTTCATTTTTCAATGGGAATATATACAAGAAGTTCTATAGTAGATACTGATGATCCGGAGGAATTGATTACACAATTTTTGGCACGTCGTTCACCTGAACTTGCTAAAATACCTGTCGTTGGTGTAGGTGGAATATTACAACGTAAAGATGCAGAAGAAGCATTAAAATTAGGGTATGATATAGTATCTGTAGGTAAAGGTTTTTTAATAGAGCCACGTTGGGTAAGTGCAATTAAGATGGATAAAGCTGTACCGGATTTTGCCGATAAAAATTTACAACATGAGTTATTAATACCGGCACCATTGTGGGACTTTATGTCATATATGGTTTCTGATCCGGAAATAGAAAAAGCAAAACATGAACGTATTAAAAAGCTACAACAAGTTAAATTAGAATTTAAAGAGGGAAGTTATGATGTAGAAGCTAGAGGGCATAATAATAGTCTTCCGATGAAAGTAACATTCTCTAAAGAAAAAATTGAAAAAATTGAAGTAGATAATAGTGAAGAATCTGAGGGATTATCAGAACAAGTATTTAAACGACTTCCAAAACAAATCATTGAAGGGCAAACATTAAATGTTGATGCCATCTCAGGAGCATCATCTTCAAGTAAAGGTTTAATAGAGGGTGTAGCAGAGGCTGTTAAATTAGCAGGTGCTGATCCGGAAGTGTTATATGTAAGACCTAAACCGGTGGTGAAATGGGTTAAAGAAGTAGTCGAAGAAGAAACAGATGTAATAATTATCGGTGGCGGAGCAGCAGGAATTGCCTCAGCATTAAGAGCTGATGAATTAGGATTAAGAGTTACTTTAATTGAAAAACAATCATTTATCGGAGGAGCTATTTCGATAAGTGGAGGTAATCAAGTAGTAATTGGTTCTAAGTTACAAAAAGAACTAGGAGTTACCGATGATACTCCTGAATTGATGTTTGAAGATTTTATGAAAAATGGAAACAATAAAAATGTTCCGGAGTTACTTAATCTGCTAGCAAATAACGTTGGACAAACAACAGATTGGTTAACCGATTATGTTGGTGTAGAATATGATCTTAAAGGAGGACTGCATGTTTTAGCAGAATACCGCAAAGATAGAGAGTTAGCTTATAATCATGGCGGTCACGGTTTTGCCGGAGCTGCCAGAAGCAAGATGGCTAATAGTAATGTGAGATTACTACTTCAAACTAAAGCAAAAGAGTTAATCTTAGATAATAATGGAAATGTTACAGGATTAATAGCACGAGAAGAAACGGGTAGAAAACATATTATTTCTGCAAAAGCTGTTATTTTAACGACAGGTGGGTATGGTAACAATAAACAACTTCTAAGTAAAGAATTAGGAAAAGTATTATTCTACGGAACAAAAAGCTCAAATGGAGAAGGCTTGGTTATGGCTACAAAAGAAGGTGTTGATGCAGCAACTCGCCTAATGGAATATGGGAAAATTTATCCAAATGGGATTGAAGTATCAAAAGGGTATGCTAAATCTACAATCGGAGGTAATATCGCTGTACTTCGTGAAAACGGCTTGTTAGTAAATAAATTCGGCGTACGTGTCGTAAATGAAAGAGCAAGTAACCATGATATATTAGATGTATTAATGGAGCAAGAAGATCAAACTTTATATATGTTGTTGGATCAAGAGCACTTTGATATTTTTAAAGAAGCGGTAGCGGAAGGCGGAATTTCTGAACAGGATATTGAACGCTGGTTAGATAATAATGGTGAAACAACACCGCAATTCTTCCATGCGGATACCCTAGAAAAATTAGCCGAACTAGCACATATGCCACAAGAAAGTTTATCTCAAACAGTATCACGTTATAATAGTTTTGTTAAGAACGGAAAAGATGAAGATTTTAATAGAGAATTACGTTTCTTACAAAAAGAAGTTGGATCAGGCCCTTATTATCTGGTAGAACAAAAACCACGTTTTGCAACAACTATGGGTGGTTTAGTAGTTAATGACAGTTTAGAAGTAGTTAACAAAAAAGGTACAGTTATAAATGGATTGTACGCAGCCGGAGAAGTAGTCGGCGGTGTAATGGGAACAGATTCACCGTCAGGTGCCAATAATGCTTGGGCATTAACTTCAGGAAAACTGGCAGCAGAATCAATAAAAAGTAAATTTAAAAAGTAAAATAAAAAAGTTTTCTGTGCATAACTGTAATTGCACAGAAAACAACTTAATAATATAAAATTTATTTATCAAAATAATGACTACAAAAATCTTTAAAACGCAAAGCAGTCGGAGTTATAAAACCGTCTTTTCTCGTAGCAAGATATAGCCAACGTGGTTCATGTTTATCAAGAATTTCAAGAACTTTGACAGGATATGCCTGTATAGTAACGATATTCGGCATAATTGCTATACCGTGATTTTGAGAAACAAAGCCTAAGATGGTATGATCTTCATTCGCTTCAATGGCAATATTCGGTTCAAAGTTAACAGATTTCATCAGATTATCAAGATATGGGCGAAGACCGCTATTTTTATCGAAATATACGTAAGGATAATCGGCAGTATCTTTAAGATATACAGATGTTTTATTCGCCAATGGATGATCATTAGGAACTACCAAATAAACATTTTGTTCAATAAGTGGTTCAAAAACGATATTATCAATATCCTTAACAAATGATGTAATGGCAATATCTATTGTTTCATCTTCCAAACCTTTTAGCAGTTGGAATGAATTACCTTGGGTAAAAGAAAGTTTCACATTGTGATTTTCTTCTTGTTCAAGAAAGTTTCTGGTAAGGCTTGGTGCTATTTCAGAACCTGCTGTGTAGACAAAACCGAAGTTTATCGTTCCGGAATTAGGGTTGAGCTCTTCATTGATAATAGAAATAGCTTGGTTAAGTTTACCAAGTGCTACTACTACATGGTTATAAAAAATGTGACCGTATTTAGTAAGTTGGATATTACGTCCTACCTTTTTAAATAATGGTATACCGATTTCTTTTTCAAGTTCAGAGATAGTGTAGCTAAGATTTGGTTGAGAAGTATTAAGTTTTTTAGCAGTTTGAGTCATATGCTCCGTTTCTGCTAAAAGTACGAATGCTTCAAGTTGTGATATGTTCATATATGGACTCCTTATTTATTGATAAATATATTCTATCATTTATTTTAAAAAAATTCATTAATTTTATATAAAATATATTAAAATTGCAAATAACAACAATAAAAAATATACAAATACTCAAGGGGGAATAAACAATGAGTAAACAAGCACCTATAACGGTTAGTTCATGGACACTTGGAGATGAGTGTAAATTTGAAGATAGAGTAAAAGCAGCAAAAGAAGCGGGATTTGAAGGAATCGGTCTTCGCGCTGAAACATATGTTGATGCTTTAGCAGAAGGGTTACATGACGATGATATATTGAAAATATTAGAAAAATATAATATCAAAGTAACTGAAGTCGAATATATAGTTCAATGGGCGGAGAATAAACGTTCATATGAACAAAAATATAAAGAACAGTTATGCTTCCATATGTGTAAACTTTTTGGAGTAAATCATATTAATGTCGGTCTAATGGAAAATTATTCGGTAGAACATACAGCACAAAAATTAAAAGAACTTTGTCAACGTTCATATCCATATGTTATTGGAGTAGAGCCGATGCCTTATAGTGGAATTCCGGATTTTGATAAAGCGTATGCTGTAGTAAAAAAAGCCGGTGTAGAAAATGCAAAAATTATTTTAGATTCATGGCATTGGGTAAGAGCCGATCAATCATATCGCACATTAACAAAAGATGAAGCGGAACTGATTATTTCAATTCAAATTAATGATGCTTATGAACGACCATATGCAAAATCAATTTTACGTGATGAGAGTATGCATGATCGTTTAGCACCGGGAACAGGAGCTAAAGATACAGCAGGTTTTGTAAGGATGATTAAAGAATCCGGTATTAATCCAAAAGTAATTGGTGTTGAGGTGATTTCTGACAGCATTTTAGCAAAAGGGATAAAAGAAGCCGCTAAGTATAATTTTGATAATACAGTTAAAGTATTAGGTCAAGTGTGGAAAGAACAACTTCCGGAAAATAAATAAGGAAAAGAGGTAAAAAAAATGGATAAATGGTTAGGATTAGACGGAAAAGTAGTAGTAACAGGTGCTGTAGGTGGAATGGGTAGAACAATTTGTGAAGAGTTTGCAAAACAAAATGCAAAAATTGTACTGTTAGATTTATTTAAAGATAAAGCTGATGAATATGCTCAATACTTAACAGCTACTTACGATGTAGAAACATTGAGTTTAGCAGTAAATACAACAAAAGAAGATACAGTAGATCACGCAGTAGAAGCTGTTAAAGAAAAATTTGGACGTGTGGATATTTTGGTGAATACAGCAGCGATGTTAAGAGCATGCCCACTGGAAGATTTACCATTAGATGAATGGCGACAAACTATTGATGTTAATTTAACAGGTTACTTCTTAGTGTCACAACGTTTCGGACGTCTTATGATTGAGCAAAAATATGGTAATATGATTCATATTTCAACGATTGCATCAGTATTTCCTGAAACATATAGTGCAGCATACAGCCCAAGTAAAGCCGGGGTAAATATGTTGTCACGTCAAATTGCTGCAGAATGGGGAGAATTTGGAGTACGTAGTAACTGTATTCAACCATGCTTTGTTAAAACTCCATTATCAGAATCATTCTATGCCGATCCTGAAGTAGAAAAAGGTCGTAAAGCATTAACAGCAAACAAACGTATCGGGAACACAATGGACATTGCTAATGCGGTATTGTATTTAGCGAGTGATCGTTCTAATTATACAAACGGTCATGAATTAAGAGTAGAAGGTGGATTCGGCATTATGATGGGTGATCAGACACCGAAACCGGGCGGACGTCGTGAGTTTGCTGTGAAAGAACATGAAGCATATCTAAAAAGAATAAACAAAAAATAAGATATGTCACAAGATAGATAAGTATTGAAATTTTGAAAATAAAACAGTAATAATACTTATCTGTCTGTCATACTATAATTAGAAAATTTATGGAGATAGTGTATGGCGAGTAACAATAATAAAAATTATCTTCCACTTATAGCATTTTTACTAATAAATTATATATTTCAAGGAATGGATCAAATAATTATTTCTCAAAATATGTCAACATTCGAAGAATTTTGGAAGGTTGAGGAGAATAAAGTTGCTTTGGTAATAAGTGCATTAGGTGTTGGTAGAATTATTAGTATAAATTATGCAGGATATTTTTCAGATAGATACGGAAGAAAAAAAGGGGTTTATATAGGTCTAGCCTGTTATCTAATTTTTTACATAGGGCTGTTATTATTCCCAAGTTATATAGCAGCGTTTATCTTAACGATGATAGCGGGTATAGGGAATGCGTTTTTAGACACGGCAACTTATCCGGCTATATCAGATGCTTATAAAGAAGATAGTAGTTCGTTTAATGTCTTTGTTAAGGCAGGTATATCAGGTGGACAATTCATACTACCTTTAATGACGCAATTTGTCTTACTTAGAAATCTATATTTCGGATGGCCGTTTATAATTATTGCTATATGTATAGTATTTAACTTTGTAGTAATTTCCAGAATAAAATTTCCACCGATGTATAAAGAAATAGTAAAAGAAAAAGAGGATCTTGTGCAAAAACCTAAATCAAAAATAAGTATTGAGGGTGTTGCACTTCTAACATTCTCATTTATATCAGCATCATTATTTAATATTTTTATTATATGGATACCGAAATTTGCACAGCAAACTATAAATATTGGAAAATCTCAGAGTTTAACATTTGTAACTATTTATAGCGTTTGTTCAATAATATCAGTATTTGCAACATCATTTATGGTGAAAAAAGGGCTTAATGTTCCGATGTATATGGCATTTTGTTGTATAGTTACAGCATTGGCACAAATTAATATGTTGATAAACACTTCAATAACTTCGATAACTATAGTTAGCTTAGCGGTAGGTTTCTTCGCGGCAGGAGGGATATGGCAATTAGGTGTATCTCTTCTACTGGAATTTTTTCCGGATAATAAGGGGAAATTCACCGGTATGTATTCGCTATCAACATCTATTTCATTAATGGCAACACCTTATTTGACAGGATTAATCGCAAAACAATCAATAAAAACGGTTTTTGCTTATAATATGCTTTTAGGAATTATGGGGATGATTTTATTACTAATAGTAACATATCGCTATAATAAAGTTTTAAAACCGTTAAAAGTAAAATAAAATCTTAAAAAGAAAAAGAGGTAAAGAAAATGACAAAAATTACAGAACGTTTAACAGGACACACATTATTAATCAGTTTAATCGCAACACCAATTAGACACAGTATGTCACCAACAATGCACAACGAAAGTTTTAAAAAACTAGGTTTAGATTATGCTTATCTTGCATTTGAAGTAGGTAATAAAGAATTAAAAGATGCAGTTCAAGGTATTCGTGCTTTAGGTATTCGCGGTTCAAATGTATCAATGCCAAATAAACAAGCGATTATTCCTTATTTGGATGAATTATCTCCGGCAGCAAAATTGGTAGGGGCAGTTAATACGGTAGTTAATAAAGACGGTAAAGGACATTTAGTAGGTCATGTAACAGACGGAACCGGTGCTGTTCGTGCATTAGCGGAAGAAGGTGTGGATATTAAAGACCAAATTATTACTTTAACCGGTTGTGGTGGAGCCGGTACGGCAATAGCAATCCAAACAGCATTGGATGGAGCAAAAGAACTTCGTATCTTTAATATTAAAGATGCTACATTTACTAATGGGGAAGAAACTGTTAAAAAAATTAATGAACATACAAAATGTAAAGCAACACTGACAGATTTGGCAGATCAAACGGCATTTAAACAATCAATCGCAGAAAGCAGTATTTACATTGATGCAACCGGCGTTGGAATGAAACCGTTAGAAAATGAAAAATTAATTGATGATCCGGCGGTAATTCGTCCTGATTTAGTAGTATTTGATGTAGTTTATTCACCGAGAGAAACTAAATTATTAAAATTTGCTAAAGAACATGGGGCTAAAAAAGCGATTAACGGTCTTGGAATGATGATTTACCAAGGTGCAGAAGCATTTAAACTATTCACTGGAGAAGATATGCCTGTAGAACATGTTAAAAGTGTGTTATTCGATGAATAAAAATTAGTTGATAAAAATAATATTATACTTAATTTTTGGGCAATGTTTATAGCGGAGTAATTTAAAATAATTTATACATTTTATTTTTAGAAGTTTTTTCTTAAATCTTAGCTGAAAATATATAAAATCCACCTGTAATAAGAGATAGTGAAAATTTTTTCTCAGCTATGTAACATTGTTAAAAAATAAAAAAGATAAAATTTGTAAGTTATCAGTTTTGGAAATAAATTTTATAAGGAGAAAAATTATGGCTAAACTAACTGTTGGTGATGTAGTTTTTGGAGAAGGACGTCCGAAAATAATAGTGCCTATTGTTGGGAAAAATGAAGAGGAAATACTCGAAGCAGCAAGCAATATTAAAACTATTGATTGTGACTTGGTAGAGTGGCGAATAGATTTTTTTGATAAAGTGGAAGAACAAGGTGAAGTATCCGAACTATCGAAAAAGATAAGAAAAATAATTGACAGACCACTTTTAGTGACGTTTAGAACTAAAAAAGAAGGTGGGGTACTGGAATTATCAGATAATAAATATTTTGAAGTTTATAATGAAGTAGTAGAAAATGGTAATATAGATTTATTAGATGTTGAGTTATTTATGCCTGTTGAAGAAGTATCGGCACTAATAGAAAAAGCACATGTCAATGACGTAAAAATAGTTATGTGTAATCACGATTTTGATAAAACACCGGTGCGTGATGAAATTGTAAATCGTTTAACAGCAATGAGCAAAAAAGGCGCGGATATTTGCAAAATTGCGGTAATGCCAAATAGTAATAAGGACGTTATAACATTATTAGACGCAACACGTATTGCAAAAGAAAAAATTAATCAACCCCTAATTACAATGTCAATGGGGGCATTGGGGATGATTAGTCGTGTTTCAGGAGAAGTATTCGGCTCAACAGCAACATTTGGTGCTGCAAAACAATCATCAGCACCGGGGCAAGTGCCGGTAGCCCAGTTAAGAGAGATGTTGGATACATTAAAATTAAATTAAAGGAGAGAACAATGGTACAAAAAGCAAAAAAACCATTTATTCTTACAGCATTAGCACTGTATTTTACATATTTTATTCATGGTATAGGTGTATCAATTTTAGCACAGTATAAAAGTGATTTGGTAGCCGCATGGGGGGAAAGTAACCTAGGGTTAGTAATTCGTGTCAGTGCCGCACTAGGGTTAGGGCGTCTTATTTCACTGCCGTTTTCAGGTGTTATTTCAGATAAATTTGGACGTAAAACATCGGGATTAATTGGTATAGCCTTTTATGTATTGTATTTTATCGGAGTAGCAACGTCAACTTCAATGTGGATCGCATATGCTTTTGCCGTTATGGGTGGTATTGCTAACTCGTTTTTAGATACATGCGTAACACCGTCAATTTTGGAAATTTTTAAAGAAAAAGGTGCAGTAGCAAATATGTTTACTAAATTCTCAATTTCTATTGGGCAATTAGTATTACCGTTTTGTATTGGGATAGTATCAGGTATGAGTTTGCCGTATACAACACTATTTTATTTGGCAGGTATTTTAATTGCATTGGACGGATTGCTAATTATTTTCTTAAAATTCCCGAAAATGAATGCTGATGCCGGAGAAAAAGCACAAGAAACAAAAATGAAATTTGATTCTACAGCAATCTCATTAATACTAATCGGTCTAACATGTACAGCAACATTCCAACTATGGTTAAATTGCAATCAAGAATTAGGGAAAATGTATGGCTTGGCTAATCCGAGAATGATTCAAACTATGTATGCAGCCGGAACTATCTGTGCGGTATTATTCACAGCGTTGGTAGTATTGAAGAAATTAAAACCTGTTGATGTTTTGGTATTATATCCAACTATTTCATTTATAATGTTGTTAGTTACATACTTCATTAAAACTCCAACTATTTGTTTAGTAGCAGGTTTTGTTATTGGATATGCAGGAGCGGGTGGAGTGTTACAACTTGCGGTATCGACAGCTAATGAATTATTCCCAACAAATAAAGGTAAAATTACCTCAATCGTAATGATTTCATCAAGTGTTGCCAATTATGTAATACTTGAAATTGCGGGGTATATTACAAAAGCAAGTCCGGCTAACGGTCCGGTAAATATTGTTTTATTTAATGCGGGTATAACGTTAATCGGGGTTTTATTGGCGTTGTATGTAAGAAAACAATTCAAATTAAAATTGGCATAATAAAAAGCACTTGGTATGACTTTTCATACTAAGTGCTTTTGCTATTATTTTATTTTTTTTGCTAGCAATGTAGCAAATCTTAGTTTATATCGATTTCCATTAGCATCTGTTTTATGTAGATGCCCAAAATCTTCATTATATTTGATAAGCTCCCAATCTTTATAAAAATCTTTTAATTCGTTTTCTCTAAATGTAAAAGGAAATGGCATAGGAGACGGGGCATCATCTGTAGACATAGCAGAAACGATTAAGTTGTAACCGCCAATATTTGTTTGTTTTTGCATATTATAAATAATACTTTGGATTCTCGTAGGATTAAGAAACATAAAAACAACAGTTGAATAAATAAAATCATACTTATCTCGAATATTAGCTGTATTAATATCGTAGTTAGCTACAATAATATTCAGATTTTCTTCCTGTGAAATATTAGCTAAGTATTGCAAATTTTCAAAGTTTGTGTCAAGGGCGGTTACGTTAAAACCTAGAGAAGACAAAAATAAAGCATTTCTTCCTTGACCAGAACCGAGATCAAGTGCTTTACATTTTGAAATAGTTTGAACAGCTTCTACTATTTCAGAATGTGCAGGATTAAGGTCATATCTATTAGAAAAGTAATCTTTAGGTTCACAATAAAGTTCGAAATAACATTCCAAGTTTTTAGACATCGGTGCTACTCTATACCAAACTTCAGGCTCAATAAAAGGAATATCAGTTTCAGGCGTAAAGATAAATTCTTCTATAATATCACCATGTTCAGTAAGAGAAACAAATTTTAATTTTCCTTTTAGAATAGTTAATTTAGCCCAGATACCGGTACGGGTGTTATGTTTTTCTCTAAACTCTTTAGGAATAGATAAAGCATTCCAGTTAGGTAGCCTTTTATAACAGACAAGATTTTTTTTCATAATTATCTCCTTTAATATAATTCTTTTCTATTATAACATGATACCAACTCAAATAAAATCAAAATTTTGAAATTGATCTTTATATTTATAATTGGTTAAGTGTGGTACTTTTGTTTACAATTCATTTGTAACTATATACATAATTTAAAGAAGGATAACAATAATATTTATTTTGATAAAGTGTATTTCCCGGTTTTATAGTCAATATTTACTCCTTTTTGAAAATTATAAATAAAGACGTTATATCTAATATCGGCACCATTATCTTCAACGGACATAGCTTCCATAATTACACCTTGTGCTACTAAATCATTATCTTTAAATACCGGTGTAACACGATAGCGAACATGTTTTTTTGTTTTTTTAACATATTCAGCGACCTGATTTTCAAAAGGAATCATATTATGATTCATAAATCTTGTTCCTGTCATAAGGTTTTTTTCATTTGCATTTTCTCCGGATAGTTGGAAAGCGATTAAGTGGGAGCGATCATAAACATGTGTGGTTTTGTTAGTTTGCCAGCCACTGGGACGAATATGAGAAATTTCTTCTCGTTTATTTGTAGGCATAAGATCAACACCGATAACAGCGTTGGCTTGTCCAACTCTACCCAGATTATCTAGGTTAGAATAATTTTCGAATGATTTAATAGATAGATCTTCTTTGCTAAAGTAGGGGGTATTGTTATTTAATATTTTATAGCTATTATTATTAGTTGCCTCACTCTCATCAGGTGCATTAAGAGAAGTCATAACTTCTTGGGGAATAGCTCCGGTAGCGGAAAAATCAGTATTTTGTGAGGAATGATTTGACTTATAAGTATGTTTAGCGATAAAAATCGCAATTAAAACAACAAGTATAATTGATATAATAGTAAATAGATTAGTTTTTCTTTTTTTTGCCATATATTCTCCTTTAAAAATAATTAAGAGTGGATGAGCCACTCTTAATAGTTATCGTTATTTTTTAAAATAGTTAATTCCCATCGCATCTTTTACTTCATCAAGTGTAGTTGCTGCCACACGTTCCGCTTTTTCACTACCGACTTTTAACATATTGTATAATTCAGCCTTATCTTTAGCAAATTCTTCACGACGTGAGCGAATAGGTAGTAAAAATTCTTGCATTACTTCATTTAACCTATTTTTCAACTTAACATCACCGAGACCTCCACGGCTGTAATGTTCTTTTAACTCAGCAATTTCATCTTTACGTGGATCAAAAATATCAAGATATTTAAAGACAACGTTTCCTTCTACTTGACCGGGGTCTTCAATGCGAATATGATTAGGATCAGTATACATCTTCATAATTTTTGCTTTAATATTTTTTTCACTATCTCCTAAATAAATACCGTTATTTAGTGATTTACTCATTTTGCCTTGTCCGTCAATTCCAACAAGACGGGCGTGATTTTTTGGAGGTAGCACTATTTCAGGTAAAACAAGTACTTCTTTGTTATATGTTCTATTAAAATCACGGACAATTTCACGGGTTTGTTCAATCATCGGTTTCTGATCTTCACCGACCGGTACATGTGTCGCTTTAAATGCTGTAATATCGGCTGCTTGGCTTACAGGGTAGGTGAAAAATCCTGCCGGAATACTCTCACCGAATTTTTTGTCGCTAATTTCCTGTTTAACAGTCGGATTGCGGTGCAATCTGGAAATAGTAACCAAGTTTAAGTAGTACATATTCAGTTCAGCAAGTTGCGGTATTTGTGATTGGATAAAAATCGTTGTTTTTGTCGGATCTATTCCAACAGCTAAATAATCCAGTGCGACTTCTGTAATGTTCTCAATAACCTTAGTGGGGTTATTGGCATTATCTGTTAAGGCTTGTTGATCTGCAATCATAATAAAAACATTTGTATCATTTTCAGCTTGTAATTTTACACGATTTTGAAGAGAGCCAACGAAGTGACCTAAATGTAACTTTCCGGTTGGTCTATCTCCGGTTAAAATAATTTTTGTCATAATAGCAAACTCCTTTTATTTAATTTATAAATTTCTAAAATAATGTCATAAAAAATATTATTTATAACTAATATCCTTTAAATTATATCATATAATTAAAGTTAAGTGGTTGAAATAAAGAAAAAAAGTGTAATTTTATTTTGAAAAACTCCTTTTTGTTGTATAATGTATAACGAGTAAATAATTTATGTTAGGAGAAAAAATATGATTTATATTGAGTCAAAAAGTAACGATCCACGTTACAATACAGCGTTGGAATTTTATGCTTTTAATGAACTTGCGAAAGAAGATGATGTATTCATGTTATGGATAAATGAACCTTGTATCGTTGTTGGGAAAAACCAAAATACGACGGAAGAAATTAATCAAAAATATTGTGATGAACATGGAATAAAAATAGTTCGCCGTGTAAGCGGTGGAGGTGCAGTGTATCATGATTTGAACAATTTAAACTACACTATTATTTCTAACGGAAGAAGTGGTGAAGAATTTGACTTTAAGTCATTTTCACAACCGGTTATAGATGCTCTGGCTTCAATGGGAGTAAAAGCAGAATTTACCGGACGTAACGATCTTGAAATAGATGGACGAAAGTTTTGTGGAAATGCACAATATATACGTTCCGGAAGAATTATGCACCATGGATGTCTATTATTTGATGTGGATACGACCGTTTTAGCAAATGCCCTTAAAGTATCAAAAGATAAAATTGAATCAAAAGGTATTAAATCTGTTCGTTCAAGAGTAACAAATATTAAAGAACATTTACCAAATCAAGAAATGGCAGTTCAGGATTTTGAAAAAGCGCTTAAGAATTATATGAATGAAAAATATGATATGGTAGATTTTATACCGACTGAAGAAGATGAGAAAGCAATAGCAAAAATTCAAGATGAAAAAAATAATTCTTGGGATTGGGTATATGGAAAAAATCCGGATTTTAATATTAAACGTAACAGAAGATTAAAAACAGGAAAAATAGAAGCTAATATAATGGTTGAACATGGTATCATCACCAGTATTAAGTTTTTTGGAGATTTTTTCGGTGTGATGGATGTAGAAGACATTGCTGAAAAATTGATAGGAATAAAATATAACAAGGAAGCTGTAAAAAAAGCACTGGAACAAGTAGATATTAATTCTTACTTTTTAGGTGCGACACTAGAAGAAGTAGTTGATATTTTAGTAGATTAAAAAGTATATATTATTTTACAAATATTCTAACATTGCCATTAGACTTGTTGCTGTTCTTAGTGGTGGAATACTGGCTTCACCTGAGATTATAAGCTCAGGTGAACCTTAAGAAATCCACTGCGTAGCAGTTAGTTCTTAAGGTTGCCACACCACTATAGAATCAGCAACAAATAATATTTTGTATATAAATATATACATTATTTTATCAATTTGATAAATCTAATGAGCAAAATAAAGTATATAACAAGAACATGAATTTCAAGAAATGTGATGATAATGAAATTCGCAATTATTAAAATATTATGTATAATTTTTAAACTATAAATAAGGAGGATTATAATCATGATTATAACAACAACACCTAATGTTCCGGGAATGGAGATAGTAGAATATAGAGGTTTCGCTACTGGGGAAGTAGTTGCAGGGATTAATTTTTTACGGGACATGGGAGCAGGCTTACGTAACTTTTTTGGCGGACGTAGTCAAGGTTATGAAGAAGAAATTATTCAAGCACGAAAAGAGGCATTGATAGAATTACAAGAACGTGCCGCTAATATGGGAGCAAATGCTGTGATTGGTATAAGAGTAGACTTTGACACACTTGGTCAAGGCGGGACTATGTTATTAGTTACTGCTACCGGTACAGCGGTGGTAGTTCGCTAAAATAATAGAAAAATAATAAAAAATAGTTTATAATATGTGTAACAAAACGTATATATAGTAAAATTTTTTATAAAAGAAAGGATTTAAATAATGAAAAAAGTATTTAACATTAAGAAGTTATTTGCTATCTTATTGTTAGTATTTACTTTAGTAGTCACAGCTGTAGTGGTGACCGAGTATAATAAAAAAAGCAACTCAAATTCTCCTTCATCAAATACAACAACTACAACTGCAGGGTATAAAGTAAGTCAAGAGGAAAAAGATTATTTAAATAAGCGTTTTTCAGAATTATCAAAAGTAAATAATGAAACAGTAGCATATATATATGCACCGGGAACTGAGTTAGATGAACCTGTTGTGCAAACAAATGATAATGAAACATATTTGAATAAAACATTTGAAGGTGGAAATGTACCATATTTAGGAACTGTGTTTATGGATATGGACAATAAAAAGGACTTTAGTGATAGGCTGACGTGGTTATTCGGACATGCTCGTGGTAGTAAAGTAGGGGATCATAGAATGTTTAATGATGTTAATTTTTACGACAAGCAAGATTATATGAATAAACATAAATATGTGGTTGTAGAAACACCGGAACGTAAGTATTACTACGAAGCGGCATTTTTAACTATTGTACCGGAAACAACGTCATTTTATCGTTTAGACTTTGAAAATGATAATGATTTTTTAAAGCAATTAACAGATGTTAAAAAAGATGCTAAGACTAAAAATGATAATGTGGTATTAAAAGGTAATGATAAGTATCTTGTATTATCAACGTGCCGTGAAGAAGATGAAACAATTCGTTCTAATCTTTACTTACGTTTAATTCCGGATGAAGAAATGAATGATTTCTTGGCAGAACATAAAGATGAATTAAAATATGTAGCGACAAGATAATAAATAATAAAAACAATCTATTGATGAAAATCGATAGGTTGTTTTTTTCTTGACTTAGATAATAGCGATTTATACAGAATGCAATATTAGAAATGAAAAATAGATTATATGTTATTATGTTTTATTCAAAAATTCAATTTGATAATATGACAATAGGACATATACAAACTGTATTGATAAATGATACACATATTTTAGCAACTGGAGTATATAATTTATTTTGGAGTTTGTTTTTAAATATATTACTGTTTGTTTCATATTTGGTTATACTATTTTAACTAACGTGAAGTTATTCCTTATCAGTATATTAATGCTTCCATTTTTAATAATTATATATTTGTTTATTGGAAAAAAATAGAAGCAATAACTAATTGTTTACAAGAAAATAAAGATGAAAGTACGATGTTGTTATATGAGAACTTTTCTACTTCAAGGATTTTAAAGGTAAATGATATGATGAAATTTAGATTTTTTAAAATTATAAATATATTAACTAAATCGTCAAAAAAACTAAATTCAGAATTAAGAGAAAGCAATAAATGTTTTACTATTATAGAAAGGGAGGTATTAAGTTGATAATGAAAAGAAAAACCTATATAACCATATAGATTGTTATAAAAAATTTAAGGAATTTACATAGTTTATTTCATGTGGTCAATTTTTTGTTAATACTAGGAGTTATATTTTATTAATAGTTACTTTTACTTTCTAAGTTAAGCGAATATTTAATAAATTCAATAAGAGCAACTCTAAAAATCATTTTTAAAAATCAATTTAAGGGCTGCTCTTATTAGGTTATTTTATACTTCTACTATATTATTTTTTGGCATCAATCTAAATTCTCTTATCAAGAAGAATACCGACACACTAAATGCACAAATATCAGTTATCGGTGTTGCATAGATAATTCCTTCAATGCCGAATGTATGAGACAGTATAAATAACATTGGTAGAAGAATAATTATTTGTTTAGTTAATGCTATAGTCACCCCGATTTTTGGTTTTCCGATAGCGGCAAAAAATGTTGAACTGGAAATTTGAATACCGTTAATAAAAGTAAATAGTAAGAAAAATCTCATATACTTAACGGCAAATTCAAAGTACAGTTCGTTACCGTTACCAAAAGCGGCAACAATTTGTTTAGGAAATATTTCAAATATTGCAAAGAACACTACAGAAATAATTATTGCATATTTCATCATATAATTCATTGTTTCCCTAACTCTGTCATATTTTTTAGCACCATAGTTAAACCCAAAAATAGGTTGAGCACCTTGAACAAGACCGATAACGATAGCGATAAAAATAATGTTAATTTTAGCGACAATACCGGCAACAGCGATAGGTATATCATTTCCATAAACAGATTCTTTACCATAAATATTTAGTAAATTATTTGTTACTATTTGAATAATCATATTAGATCCTTGGAAGACAAAAGAAGTCATTCCAAGTGAAATAGAAATTTTTAGCAATGATATTTGAGGAATGAAATCCTTTTTCTCAAATTTAACGCTCTTAAATCTAGGAAAGTAAAATATTAAAATCATAGCTGATAAAAATTGACTAATTACTGTTGCCCAAGCAGAACCGGCAATCCCCCACTTGAAACCGAAAATAAATATTGGGTTTAAAATGGTATTAAGGATAGCGCCGAAAACAATAGCAATCATTGAATATTTTGGACTGTTATCCGAACGAACAATAGGGTTTGTACTTATAGAAATAAGTAGAAACGGTATCCCAAGTGATGAAATACCGGCAAATGTTTTGGCATAACTAAGTATTTCATCTGTTGAACCAAATACGTACATTAACGGTTCTAAAAAGATATGAACTAAAATAGTAAGTATTATCCCGATAATAAATAATGACATTACAGATGTCCCGACAACTGATTTTGCCTTGTCGGGATTTCCGCGTCCAAGTTCCAAATTGAAGTTAGCGGCAGCACCAATTCCAATCATAAGACCTACAGCAAGGCAAATAGTAGTAATAGGGAAGGCGACATTTGTAGCTGCGTTACCTAGATAGCCGACCCCTTGTCCTATAAAAATTTGATCAATAATGCTGTAAAGTGCGTTAATTATGTTAGCTGTAATTGCAGGCCATGCAAAAGATATGAGTAGTTTTTTTACCGGCTTTATTCCGAGCGGGTTTTGTGTCATAGATTGTGGCATAAAAATCTCCTTTTAAAATTCTAATTGTGGTAGTAATGTTTTACGCATCTGATGTTATTTTATTCATTAGTTTATACAATGTAGAAATTTCATCATTTGTTAAATTTTTTAGTGCATGTTGTTCACTTTTGATGATAATATTTTCATTATTAAGAATAAATTCCTTACCTTTATCTGTTAAGAATAATGTATAAGATCTGCGATCTACAATTCCTCGTTTACGTTCAACATAGTTTTTTTGTTCAAGAACATCAATGTGGCGTCCTATTACATTTCTATCTTTTTTATTAATTTGGGCAAGTTGTGCTTGAGTTGACCCTTCATTTTCAGCAATAAAAATAAGGGTGATAAAGTTACCGTAAGTAATACCAATCTCAGTTAGGAGATCTTTAGGATAGTTTCGAATAATTTCCAATGCACCTATAAACTGATGACTTAGCGTGTCTTTAAGTAGCATAATAATTCTCCTTAAAATAATATACTCTATATATTATATACCTGATATATCATTTGTCAATAGAAACATAATAAATCAAAAAGATAAAAAAGGAAATAATGCCAAAAATATGATTTTAAGAAATCAAATTTTGTTAATACCTCCTATCGTAAAATTTACCGGGTATTCAGAATAGTTTTGTAAAGTAAATTTGGACATTGAAAAATTACTAACCGAAATTAAATACGTATTTTTATTAAAAATTGAGATTTTAAGCGAGTTTTTTGGGTATTATTAACTTTCCCTACCGCCGGTTACAGAAATATCATCTTTTTTATAGTATTTTACAGCTGTTTTTATTATTGACACCAGTGATTTTACAATGGTATTCAGTTCCATAAATGGCATATCAGGTTTATCCGCTATTTGTTCTTTTATATAAGGAATGTGAACAAAACCGGCGGAAAAAGGGATATTTTCCTTTTCGGAAAAATACAAAGCATCGTACATAATATGATTGCAAACAAATGTTCCTGCCGTATTGGAAATATCAGCAGGGATATTCTCTTTTTTTAAATTTTCCACAATTACTTTTATCGGGAGAGTGGAGAAATAAGCGTTTTTTCCGTCATTACGAATGGGTGTATCAATGGGTGCGTAGCCATCGTTATCCGATATACGGGCATCATCAATATTAATGGCGATGCGTTCTAGTGAAATATTTTTTCTACCACCGGCTTGACCAACACAAATAACAATATGTGGTTTAAAATTTTCGATTTCCTTTTTTAATAATAAACTACTACGTTTAAACGCCGTAGGGAGTATGATTTTTTTAATTGTTATATTATTAATAGAATTGGGTAGAGATTGAACCGCAAGTTCGGACGGATTTATATTTTCGTTATCAAACGGTTCAAATCCTGTAATTAATACTTTCATAAAATTTTCTCCTAATAAAGTTTTTATTATCTATTATAAAATAATTTTTTCTTTTTGATAAGTTGTAAAATAAAGAATTCACATTTTTGATACATATATTTTTTTAGACTTTTCTTCATAAAAGATATTCCAAATATAAAAATTTAATACAAAAAGAGAGCCAGAATTTCTAACTCTCTTGTTTTTACAAAACATATATAAGTATTGTTATCAGACTTTACTGATATACAATGCAAGTATTATTTTGCTGCACTTGTTTTAGGTAAAAATTTAGCTAAAACAGGTTTTCCGTCTTTACCTACAACTACATTACTGTTTTTATCTAATTGGATTTTGTTGCCGTTTTTATCAATGACAACTTTGTTACCATTTTTATCTTTAGTAACTTTTCCGCCTTGAGCAACGATATCAGCTTCGATGCGTTGTGCGTTAGTACGGTTAGCTTCTTCCCCTGTTTCATCATAATAATTACCTTGAGCTTTTGCAGCTGCAATAAATCTTTCCTCAAATTGTTTGCGGTATTTGTTAGTTACATTTGTTAATACCTCAGCTTTAGCTTTAGCAAACTCGACTTCTTTTTCAGAAACTGCTTTTTTTAATTTAGCTTTTTTGTCAGAAAAGTCATGTCCAGAGTAACCTGAATTGATAAATTTAGAAAGTTCAGCATTTGCATTATCTAATGCTTTTTTAGCAGGTAGAGTTGCTGCTAAAGCTTCAGCTTCTTCATTTATTTCCGCTTTATGTGCGGCAATTTGTTTTTCTGCTTCATCAGCTGCATCACGCCAAGAAACGTATTTTTTTTGAGTTAACTGATTAGAAGATTTAGGATTTTCTCCTTGAGCTAGTGCTACCGGAGCAACCGCTGTTACTACTAAACCAGCTGCTGTTAGAACTGTTAATAATTTTTTCATGATAATATCCTCCTTTCCTTAAAGACTATAATACATTATATATATATATATATTGTCAAGTAGAAATATAAAGAAATAATTTTTTTCTCTTAAAAAAATAACGATTTAAAATTGTATTTCATCTAAAAAAGTGCTATTATATTTAAAATAGGGGTGAGAGAATGTCAAGAGAAGAAAAATTTAAAACAATTATTCAAACTATTGATACATCGGGCTATAGTAAAAGAAAAAAGGCTAATATAAACTCTTGTGAAATGAAGACATTCCGAGAAGCGAAAGATTTTTGGCTGGCTTCAAAATACTCTAAAAATAAATATGCGGATTACAAACCATTTCAATTTGTAGACGGTGAAGGTGTAAGGTGTTCAATATATCTTAGCGGTTGCTTGTTTGGTTGTAAAGAATGCTTTAACGAAAGTATTCAAAATTTTAATGCCGGAAAAGATTACACTATGGAGTTGGAAGATAGAATAATTTCCGATTTAAGACATCCCTATGTTCAGGGATTAACAATTTTAGGAGGAGAGCCGTTTTTAAATACTAAGGTTGCTTTATCATTAGCAAAAAGAGTAAGAATGGAATTTGGTAATACTAAAGATATTTGGGTGTATAGCGGTTATACATATGAGCAACTGTTAAAATCCAGCGATGATAAAAAGGAGTTATTGGCACTTTGTGACGTTCTTGTTGATGGACCTTTTATAATAGCATTAAAAGATTTAGGTCTTAGATTTCGTGGGAGTAGTAATCAAAGAATAATAGATTTACGTAAATCAACAGCGGAAAATATTGTTTTATATTTGGACTAAAAATCGATTTACTTAAAAGTTTTATTTTTTTATAAAAGTGTCTACATTATATTATGACGCAGTAGTTTACAGGTGCTTAAATTTACTACAAAAAGTTTTCAGAGCATTTAGTAAAGCTTGCGGGGGTGACTTTAAAAAATGATTTTTTTAAAAATCATAATTTTTTAGTTGCTCCCTTTAAAATTTTATATATTATTAGTAGAAAAGAGAGGAGTTTTTTATTTGAAAAACATATTTCAGATATTTAGAAATGATATTAAAGAAATATTCAGAAAGACAAGAACATGGTTAATTATAATAGGTCTTATGGTATTGCCTTCGATGTACGCATGGCCTAATATATTATCATCATGGGATCCATACGGACATACTAATCAGATAAAGGTTGCTGTTGTGAGTGAAGATAAAGGAGCAACAGTTGAAAATAATAAGATAAATCTTGGGAAAAATCTCATAGAGGGATTAAAAAATAATAAGAATCTTGATTGGCAATTTGTAGAAACAAAAGCACAGGCGGAAGATGGTGTTAAGATAGGTGATTATTATGCCAGTATAGTGATACCGGAAAATTTTACCGAAGATCTTACATCAATTACACGAGGTACACCGGAAAAAGCAACAATAGAATATACGGTAAATGAAAAAATAAATGCTATTAGTCCTAAAATAACAAATAGCGGGGCTTCTGCAATAGCGAATAACATTAGTAAATCTTTTGTTGAAACGGCAAATGGAATTATCTTTGAGAAACTTCATGAAGCCGGTATAAAATTTGAAGAAAATTTACCATCTATTGAGAAAACAAAAGAAGAAATACTAAAATTAAATGATAATTTTTCAAATTATGAAAGTGCTTTAAATGAATTAATTAACAAGGTAGAACGTGGGCAAAATATTATAAGTGCCATACATACAACTTTACCGGAAGTAGATAAGGTGGCTACCAATAGCATTATGTTGGCTGATAAAGCGGAGATAGCTATTAGTAATATAGAAGGTTTTAATGCGAAATTATTACCGAAGATAAGTGAACATTTATCAGAAGTTGAAAATATTTCTAAAGATGCACATGAAATAGCACTTGAATTTCAAAATAAACCAACTAAAAAGGATGAATTAAAAGCTAAAATGAAAACTTTAGATAGTAGATTTTCTACCGGTATTCAACGTTTAGAGCTTGTGAAGAATATTTTTTCTTATTTTAACAAACTGTCCGGTGAAAATTTATTTAACAATCAGTTGAATAGAGTAAATAATTTAATTGCTGATATTGAAAAAATAAGTGAATTAAATAAAAATTTTTACAATAATATTGATAAGTATGACGAAATAACTACAGAGGCTAAGGAACGTTTTGTAGAGGGAACACAGAGTATTAATGAAACAGCATATAATTTTAATCAAGGATTAAATGGTGAAGTAGCACCGTTGATAGAAAACGTATTATCAAAAGCAAAAGTAAATGCGGAAAAATTTTCAAATATTATTTATGAAGCACAAGGAGAACTTCCGATAATTTCTAATAAATTAAGTGAAGCGGAAATGAAAGTTAATATGGCTCATAATAAGTTGCTGACATTAAGTTCCGAAATGCCGACAATAAAAGAAAAAATTAAAAAATTGTCAGAAGAGATAAAAGAAGCGGAAGGTAAAGTTGATACAAATTCACTCTTTAATCTTTTAAAAGTAGATTATAAGAAACAGGCGGAATTTTTTGCCAATCCCGTAAATTTACAGGAAAATAAATTATATCATATTTCGAATTATGGTTCAGCTATGACGCCGTTTTATACGGTACTTTCAATTTGGGTAGGTTCACTATTAATATCTTCGTTATTAACAACGAAAGTTGAAGATAAAGATAAGAAATACAAGCCTTATGAAAAATATTTTGGGCGTTGGTTGTTGTTTATGATAATAGCACTATTTCAAAGTATGATAGTAACGCTTGGGGATATGTATGTCCTAGGAACACAGGCGGTATCACCATATCGTTTTGTAGTGTATGGTTTATTAATTGCTTTATTATTCTCATCAATCATATATACATTAGTTTATATTTTTGGAAATATTGGTAAAGCGCTGTGTATTATATTGTTGGTACTACAGCTTGGGAGTTCAGGAGGAACTTTTCCTATTCAAATGACTGCGAAATTTTTCCAAACTTTATATCCGAAAGTTCCATTTACATATTCAATAGGTTTATTGCGTGAAGCGGTAGGTGGAGTCTATATACCTGCTGTTGAGCGTGATATGAAAATATTATTAACTTACTTGGTAATAGTATTGGTGATAGGTGTTATTGCGGTAAGTCTTATAGCAAAATCTGAAAGGTTAAGTAGAGAACGAGGAAAATCAAAATTATTTTTATAATTAAAATAAGGAGAGATAAGAAACTTAGAGAGATTCATTATCTCTTTTCTTAATTTCCCAAAAAATAAATATAAGAATATTTTTTTTCTTATATTTCAAAGGTTTTCTATAAAACACGTACTTTTTAGTAAATTATAAAATTAGAATTATATTTCGAGGTATATTTTTTATATAAATATAATTATCTAAAAAATTACATAGTAATTTTCCAATAAAATTAAAGGTTGCAAATATCTTACTTTTTTTGTTACAATATAGCTATAAAATTTTGAAAGGGGATATTCATGGAGAAATATTCATTAAAAAATGACTTCCTTGGGGAAGCTATTGGTTCTTTTATTTTAGTTTTATTTGGAACGGGAGCTGTAGCAGCGGCTGTATTATATGATGCACATCAAAGTCTATTTCAAATAGGAACGCTATGGGCATTAGCTGTAACTTTTGGTATATATATGACAAGAAACTTAAGTAATGCACACTTTAATCCGGCTGTATCGGTTGCCATGGTTTTAACGGGGCGTATGAGTGCTAAGAGATTGCCAACTTACATTTTAGGACAGTTCGTTGGTGCATTTTTAGGAGCGCTAACGGTATATGGAGTATATGGTTCATCAATTTCTCAATACGAAGCTAAGAAAAATATTGTGCGCGGGACATTTGAATCGGTAACAACTGCTAAAATGTTCGGTGAGTATTATAATCAACCGGGCGGTTATTCGATTTCAATGCCATTGGCAATTTTTGTCGAAGCGTTGGGAACATTCTTATTGGTTCTTATGATTTTCTTATTTACAGAAGGAGCAAACGTAGGAAGACCGAATGATAATACGGCACCAATTCTAATAGGGTTAACAGTTGGTGCATTATTAGCATTATTAGCATCGATTACTCAAGCAGGTATGAATCCGACACGTGATTTTGCACCACGTCTGGTAGCGTGGATGTTCCGTTGGGGTAGTGCGGCATTTCCTGATGCAAGCGGTGGATTTTTCTGGGTATACATTCTTGCGCCGATTGTTGCAGGTATATTGGCTGGCTTCTTCTTTACTAAGGTATTAGAACCGGCATTAAAAAAACAAAAAGAGTTAAACAAATAAAAACTTTAATAATCAAAGGAGAATCCTAGTATGACTAATAAAACAGATTTAATTTTAGTAGGTGGCTTTTTAGGAGCAGGGAAAACCAGTCTTCTATGGGAAATAGCAAAACGTTTAAATAAAAAAGGGAAAAAAGTCGGTTTAATTACTAACGACCAAGCAAGTGAGCTGGTTGATACTTCGTTTTTAGAAACTAATAATGATATTGTTGAAGAAGTAAGTGGAAGTTGTTTTTGTTGTAACTTCGGCGGTTTTGCAGATGCAATCGCTCATTTACAAGAAGCGAACAACAGCGATATTATTTTAGCAGAACCTGTTGGTAGCTGTACTGACCTTTCAGCAACAATTATGCAACCTCTGAAAGAAAAATATAGTAATAGTGTAAATCTAAAACAATTAACAGCACTAGCTGATCCAGTACGTTTAAAAGCGGTATTAAAAGACCATTCCAATTCAGGTGATTACATTATTTATAAACAATTTGAAGAAGCTGATGTAATTTTAATCAACAAAATAGAATTATTATCAGATGATGAATTAAATGATTTAGTTGAAAAAACTAAAAAAGAATTTAATAACGAAAATGTTTTAACAGCCAGCGTTAAAACAGGTGAAGGTTTAGATGAGTGGTTTGATTATATTATCAATAGTAAAAAAGAAGTTGGACGTAGAATTGTAGAAGTTGATTATGATACATATGCCGACGGAGAAGCGTTATTCGGTTGGTTAAACGGTACATACAGTATCGAAAAAGAAGAAAACTTCGGGGAATTGGCTAAGAACTTTTTAGCTAATTTAGGAGAGCGTTTCGACTCACTTAACTTAAATGTAGGGCATGTGAAATTTTTATTACAAGGTGCTAATGAAGGTATTGTCGGTAATATTGTTGGTGAAAAAGAAACTGGTAGTTTAAGAATACTGGATAGCAAGAGTGATAAGATATTCTTAACAGTTAATGCACGTGTAGAAGTACATCCGGATAAACTGGTGGAAATAATTAAAGAAGAGGTTGACCGTGTGTTTGCTAAAGTAGGTTACAAACAAGAAAAACTAAACGCATTAATTCCGGGCAGACCAAATCCAACATTTAGATATAGAGAAATAGTTAAATTATAAGATTATATAAATAAATTTAGAAGCAGGCTGTTGCAAGAGTAATAGCCTGTTTTAGTGTTTTAAAGGTATGTTATTTAATCTTATAAATATGTTTATAGTTTATGATTTATATTTAACTAGATTTTAATTAATATTTGTATAATTAGGTTGCAATATAATTATAGTGAGGTGTGTAAGAAATGAGATTATTACTTGCTGAAGATGAAAGAGATTTATCAGATGCCTTAGAGGCGATGTTAAAACATAATAATTATTCAGTTGATACTGTTGATAATGGGCAAGATGCGTTGGATTATTTATTACTGGATGATTATGACGGAGCTATTTTAGATGTGATGATGCCTAAAATGGATGGAGTAACCGTCGTTCAGAAGTTAAGAGAAAGTAAGAAAAATACTCCTGTTTTACTATTAACAGCAAAATCAGAGGTTGAAGACAAAGTATACGGTCTTGATAGCGGAGCGGATGATTATTTGACAAAACCGTTTGTTATAAAAGAACTATTAGCACGTGTACGTTCGATGACAAGACGACAAGCTACATTTACAAGTAATGTTCTTGAACTCGGAAATGTAAGTCTGAGTAAGTATACTTTTGAATTATCTACTGAAAAAGATAAGGTAAGATTATCGAATAAGGAATATCAAATGATGGAAATGTTAATGCGTAACCCGGGGAATGTTATTCAGACAGAGCAATTTTTAGAGAGAATATGGGGTTATGACAGTGATTCTGAGATAAATGTTGTTTGGGTGAATATTTCATATCTTAGAAAAAAACTTAAAGCCTTAGATGCAAATATTCAAATCAAAGCAACAAGAAATGTTGGTTATACATTGGAGATAATAGATGTTCAAGAGTCTTAGAAGAAAATTTATAACCACTGCCGTTTTGAGTGTAACGGTAGTTATAGTTCTTATGGCAGGAACATTAAATTTTATCAATTATTATAAAATAGGACAACGTGTTGATGCAACATTGTATGAAGCGGCAAATTCTTCAACTTTAACAGCGGTGTTTAGTGAAGACGGTGATGATTTGGTTATTACCAAAAATGCTTCCAGTGCAACTACTTATAATGGTTTTTCCGTGGTTAAAGTTAATTCGGAGGGTAAGGTAATTCGCTCTTATAGAGATGATTCGCTTTTAGAAAATCATGAATCTGTACAAAAATTAACTAATGCAGCGATAGAAAGACCGTATAATAATGGGTACGTGGGTAGTTATAGGTTTCTTAAAATAAAAACAAGCGTTGGAGATTTAATTTTATTTCTTAATATTCAACGTGAATTAGATTCATATCATTCATTTGTAAGAAATACTGTTATTATATCAACAATAGTTATATTATCCGTATTTGTTTTAATAGTTTTAATGTCTAAAAAAGTTATTTTGCCAATTCAGCAAGGTTATCAAAAACAAAAGCAGTTTATTACAGATGCCAGTCATGAACTTAAAACTCCACTTGCTATAATACGTTCTAATACAGATGTTCTTGAACTCGAAAATGGAGATTCTAAATGGACAAAAAACATTCAAAATCAAGTCGATAGATTGACCAGCTTAGTTAACAGTTTGGTTGTCTTTAGTAGAATGGAAGAAAAAGATAATGTGGAGAAAGTTAAGTTTAATCTTTCAGAATGTCTAAAAACAAGAATAGAAGATTTTGAAGAACTTGCAAATTTTCAAAAAAAACATTTTCTTACTGATATAGATAATAATGTACATTATAGCGGAGAACAACAGGCAATAGTTCAGTTAATGGATATATTACTGGAAAATTCTATAAAATACGCTCCTAAGGATACGCAGATAAATGTATCCTTGAAGAAAAATCGTCGTCACGCAACGTTAAAAGTATCAAATGTGGCAAACGTTAAAAAAGGGGATCTAAGAAAAGTATTTGATCGTTTTTATCGCTTGGATGAATCGAGAAATAGTAATATTAAAGGGTATGGAATAGGTCTGTCGATGGCACAAGTAATTGCGGAAAAACATAAAGAAACAATTAAGGCTTATGCACCTGAAGATGGAATTTTTAAAATTGAAGTGCGTTTTACCCTTGATGAGCATAAATAGTGTAGAGTAAATAAGAAGATGTATTATCAAATACACCTTCTTATTTTGTTATAAAAAAATTCAAACAGGAAGTTATTAAAATTTCCCGTTTGAACTTTTTTTAATTGTTTTGTTCTTCTTGGAATTTTTTAGCGATAGTAGCTTCAAAATCTTCCGGTATTGAACGTTGTTTGATAATGATTACATCAGACTTAGCGTAACGCACAATACCTTCAGATACAGAACCCATTAGCATACGTTTGAATCCTGTTAAACCTGAAGATCCACAAACTACAAGGTCAATGCCTTTTTCGTCGACAATGTCTTCACTTAAAACAATTTTAGGAATACCTTGTTCAACAATGCCGAATACTTTTGTTAAGCCGTCTTTCTTAGCAGATTCCACATAGCTGTCAACTAATTCTTTTGTTCTTTTGTAGAATGAATTGAAAATATAAGGGTCTGATAATCCGGAAGTAGCGATTGTTGCATCTATAACAGAAGCTATATAAAGCTCAGCATCTTCGTTTCTTTTGGCAATAGCTACTGCGTTTTTAAAAGCCCATTCAGCTTGTTTAGAACCATCAACTGCAACTAATATTTTTGAGTATTTGTTTTCCATAGCGAGAACCTCCAAACCTTATTATCTTTACTTATATTATAACATATTTCGAAAGAAAGTAAAATTATTTTCAAAAAACTTACTTAAATTCTTTAGTGATAAAGCCATAAAACAATCAGATAATCGAGATATTAATCAATAGAAAGTTATATAATTTTTATTTTTTAGTTAACGATTACATTATAGTAGTTAAATTTATTTTTTATAGTTAATTATTTATCACTTAATTCTGAAATAATCTTCGCCGTATAATTTTCCGGAATAGAGTAATGCTTAATAACGATAACATCACAATTTGCATATCTTACTATTCCTTCTGAAACAGAACCGATTAAGACACGTTTGAGACCAGTAAGTCCGGAAGATCCGCAAACAACTAAATCAATATTATATTTTTCTAAAATATCTTCAGTAATAACGATTTTAGGGATGCCGACTACAGCAATGCCTGTAGCAGCAATTCTGTGTTTTTTTGCTGCGGTTGCATAGCCGTTAACTAATTTTTCAGCAAATTCTAAGTGTTTAGCAGTATAATTATTTCCTAAACTATTTGTACTTGAGATTGTTTTATCAACAACAGAAACAATAAATAAGTGAGAACCATTATTTTTTTTAGCGATAGATACCGCATTTTCAAAAGCCCACTCAGCTAGATACGAACCATCAACAGCAACTAAAATATTTGAATAATTATTCTCCATATGTATAGCCTCCTTTGTAGTATATACATTTATATCATATCATATTACAGTTTAAAAATAAAACGTTTTCTTATATAGAAAATATAGCCGGTGTAGTGTTACAATAGATGTGAGACATATAATAAAAAAAAAGAAGAGTAAATCCTGTATGATGAAGTTACACCAAATCAAAAAAAGGAATTTACTCTTATGAAAACTATTATAACAGAAAATATAGAAAAAACACAACGATATATACCTCATACTTTACAAACAAGAATAGCTGNACACCTACTGAAATTGGTAAAAAATGGCAACTTGATGTGAAATATGTTCCTAAACGTTGTTATGTAGGAGAAATTCCTGATAAATTTTATCAATATACTATTATTGATGAAGCTACTAGGGAAAGATTTATTTTCCCTTTTAAAGAACAATCATCATACTCTACTGTTCAATTTGTTAAAATGGCTATTGATTATTTTGGGTATAAACCCAAGATAATTCAAACTGATAATGGTTTTGAATTTACGCATTTTAAAGATACTAAACGAATACACCCTTTTGATGTATTGTGTAATAATCTTGGCATTAAACATCAACTTATTAGACCTAGAACTCCTAGACATAACGGTAAGGTTGAACGTAGTCATAGAAATGATAATGAACGTTTTTACAGGCATTTATCTTTCTTTTCGTATGATGATCTTATATCTCAGATGAAAAAGTATCTATATCGCTCTAACCGTCTTCCTATGCAGACTTTAAATTGGCTTTCTCCTGTTGAAAAAAGAAAAGAGCTACGGAAAGAGTCTATAAAAATATGCAGGCTTTAATTCCTTGTTAGATAATAGATTTCACAACTTATTTGTCAAGGACAAGGGCTACGCCTTTTTCAAATCCTTGACAAATAAGTTTTAGAAATCTGAAATGTTCTCTAAGGAATTAAAGCTGGCAAATCTAATCAAATAATGTAATTTACGTCGGGGGCTTCATACGGTTTACATAGAAGCTAGCTTCTATGTAATTCTATTATATCTGGTATTTATTTTTTACTTTTTTGTCTCACATCATTTACAAATGTACATTTCTTATATAGAAAATATAGCCGGAAATAATATATTTATTATTTCCGACTATACGCTTTATTCAATTACGGTTATCAATCTGGTTCTTTTATGCTCTTTTCCATCAATATTTACTTTGTAAATAATTTCATAAGTTCCCGGTAAGTTTTTGTCAAAATTGCTTTCTATTATAAGTTTATCTAAATAAGACTGACCGGCTTTACGCGCAATAACATCGGTACTGTCTAAGGGTATTTCGGTTCCGATTTTCACCGTAATATTTTCAGGTACAATAAAATAAAATGTACGCTCAAGACGACGCTCAAGACGTTTTCTATATTTTTCTTCATCTTCGGCACTCATTCTATCTCTTAATTTTTCGTCAACGAGTGGCATAAGTTCTACTTCGGTATCAGCGATACAGATTCTGCTGTTTACTAAGGTAAAAGTTTGAGTTCTACCCGGACCGCAGTACGATTGACAGCCGATAATAAATTCAGCATTAGGAGCTTTTTTCTTTAATTTTGGAATAAGAGTTTTTAAGTTTACTCCAAGACAATCGTCACATAATCTGAAAGTAACTTTATCTTCTGTGATAATGTCTTTATTTTTATTTTCAGCCATTGTAGTATCCTTTCATCTATTTTTAATTATTGACCAACCAATTATAACATATATATACTTTAAATAAAATTTTTTACCTTGTTTTTAGAAAGTATTTTTTTAAAACACCATTAGCAACTATTAAACAGGTGAAGAAAATTAAAACATGAATAACAATTTTTGTAACGAGTGCTGTGAAGAATTCTTCAGGTACCATTTTAATTAAATTAGACTCATCCGGACTAAGAAGCCATAAATCATTTGAAAAAAGGATAGTGTGGAATTTTAACCAAAATGTATTGAAGTTAACGGAAATAACAATTCCAAGAATAGCAACTGCAAGTACAAAGGAAATTGACACTTTGTTAAAAATAGCAGTCAAGTAATTTAAAAATTTCCATTTTAATAAAAATAATAAAAGTATTGTCAAAAAAACAAAAATTATATAACCGCTAATCATAATATAATAACTTATATCATAAAGTTTTTTTACATCTATCATATGAAGAATATCTTTAGTAGAGTACCAAGCGGTGTTTAAAGCGGCATCTCCTTTTAAATAATTCAATAAATTATGAGTATTATTAATAAGTTCGGGATAAGTTGTGCCAATATTATTAGCTAAATTTTCTTTTTTATAGAAGTTTTCATAAAAGGAAAAATTGAAACAGTTATAAAAAATAATAGCTAGGATGGAACTGATTAATAAAGAAATAGTTTGAATAATGATAAGTAGATTAATTTTTATTTTGTTCATAGTATCCTCCATAATTTTATTATATCATAAATTGAAAGATTCAAAATGATGGTATTAAACTAAAAGTTAAAATTTTAATAGGAGTTACTTATTAGTAGTTAAACACAAGTAGTTTTACTAATTTGAAAATTTACTTTTAAAAATTTTTTTCAAATCTAATAAATTGTTCGAAGAAAACTCGAAAATTTTTTTAAACGAAATCATAATTTTTTAGTTGCTATCGGTTGAAAAAAAATTTTCTATCCTTTATAATAAATTATAACAAAGTTATAAAATTTTATAAAGGATAGAAAAAATGAAACAGTACATACCAATAGTCGATTTTATAGCGGAAATTCTTGGCGAAAAATGTGAAGTAGTTCTTCATGATTTACGTGGAGATTTGAATAAGAGTGTTATTTATATAAAGAACAGTTTATCGGGGAGAACAATAGGTTCACCTGCAACAGATTTATTAGTGGATATTCTCAATAAAAAAATATATAAGAGAAAAAATTATCTGACAAACTATAAAAGTCGTTCAGAAAATGGTAAAAAGTTTAAATCATCCAGTTTTTTTATAAAGAATAGTGATAATGAATTAATTGGAATGATTTGTGTTAATATAGATTATTCAGAAGAGTTAATGATGTTTAACAAATTAGAGGAATTTCTTGAGCAATTTTCTAAGGTTAATAATAAAGATTTTTACAACAAAGAACAAAGTGATGAAATTGAAAATTTATACGGAACGGTTGATAATATAATCGAAGATACTATTTATAAAGTAACAGGGCATTATAATTTGGACAATGTAAAATTAAAAAAAGATGATAGATTAAAAATAGTGAGCATTTTAAACGAACGTGGATTTTTCACCTTAAAAGAATCCATTTCACAGGTTGCTACTATATTTAATATGTCAGAGGTGAGTATTTATAAATATATTCAGGAAATAAAAAATAAGGAGGACGAATAAAATGAAAGGGGTAAATACAAATTTACTTCATGGTTATCCGGTAATAGATAATTATACGGGAGCGGCATCTATTCCTAAATATCAAACTTCTACTTTTGATCAAAAGGATTTTTATACTGATGGGAAAAAATATTGCTATAGCAGATTTGCCAATCCGACAATAGTTGCTTTGCAAAAAGCTATAGAAAAATTGGAAAATGCTAAATATGGCTTTGCTTTTTCTTCCGGAATGGCAGCTATAACAACTGCACTTATGACTTTGAAAACCGGAGAGCATATTATACTTCCGATAGAGGTTTATGGCGGTACTTATCAGTTTTGTTCAGAAATATTACCGAGGTATGGGATAGAAACTACGTTTACAGATTATAGTAATCTAAATAATGTTGAAAAACATATTAAAGATAATACAAAGATTATTTATATAGAAACGCCGTCAAACCCGTTATTAAAAATTTCAGATATAATAGAAATAGTTAAGTTAGCGAAAAAAAATAATATTAGAACTATTGCAGATAATACTTTTATGACACCGATATATCAAAAACCGCTTGAACTCGGTTGTGATATAGTTGTAGAAAGTATGACAAAATTTATTAACGGTCATAGTGATGTAGTAGCGGGAGCAATAGCTACAAATAATGAAGAGATTGCCAAAGAAATTTGTTTACTTCAGAAAAACTTTGGTGGTATAATGGGAGTAGAAGATGCGTGGCTAACTCTTCGTGGTATGAAAACTATGGGACTTAGAATGGAAAAATCAGTTACCAATGCACTAAGTTTAGCCGAATTTTTAGAAAAACAGGAAAAAATTAAAAAAGTCTACTACCCTGAACTTACCAGTTGTCAATATTTTGATATTCATTCTAAACAAGCCAGTTCGGGAGGAGCTGTCTTATCTTTCGATTTTTATTCTAAGGAAGATATGGATAGTTTTTTAGAAAAAATAACTATTCCGATTTTTGCGGTCAGTCTTGGCGGGGTTGAATCTATTATTTCACATCCTGCAACGATGTCGCACGCTTGTATGAGTAAGGAGGATAGATTGGCTCAAGGAGTTACGGATACTCTTTTAAGATTATCTTGTGGTGTAGAAGATTTAGAAGATTTGGTGGAAGATTTAGAACAGGCATTAAAATAAATAATTAATTAAGGAGATTTTAAGATGAAAATAGAAAAAGTAAACACTCAGAAAGCACCTAAAGCGGTTGGTCCATATGTTCAGGCGAATAAAGTAGGAAACTTAATTTTTTGTTCAGGACAATTAGGTATTAATCCGGAAACCGGAAAAATAGTAGAAGGTGGAGTGTTAGAAGAAGCAAAACAAGTATTTAAAAATATTGAAGCTGTATTAGAAGAAGCGGGAAGTTCAATGAATCACGTAGTAAAATCATTGGTACTTTTGAAAGACATTGCAGATTTTGTAGAAGTAAATAAAATTTATGCGGAACAATTTAACGATGTTCTTCCTGCACGTTCAGCGTTTCAAGTAGCAGCATTACCGTTGGGCGGAAATATAGAAATTGAAGTTATTGCTGTAGAAAAATAACATTATATTGGACAGAATAAAATTAAGATCGGGGTCAATGTTCTCCGGTCTTAATTTATTATTTTGTGGGCTACTATTGTATTATTAATTTTGTAAGAATAGTAAATAAATACGGCATAGATAAGAAAGTTGTTTATTATTACTTTTTTATGTAATTTTATTTTACAATATGACAAAATGAAAATTTGTAGAAAAATTAATTGAATATATATTTTAGTTCTTGACAACAACTGGAGTTTAGTATAATATATTTAAGTAAACAGTGACAAATGAGGTAAAAAGAAGTTTATTTTATATTCTTATAATTTAGAAGAGAATTTAATCCAGTGGCTGAAAGATTAGATAATAATAGGTAAAATAAAGAACGCTTTTTGCACAATTTAATAAGGAAATAAGGTATTAATTGTGATTAATTAGTACGAATTAGGGTGGCACCACGAGAAATAATATCGTCCCATATAAGCTGAGGCTTGTATGGGGTTTTTTATTTAAAAAGAAAGGAGAATATTATGGTTATAACAATGCCGAGAGGTACACAAGATATTTTGCCGGAAGAGAGCAAAAAGTGGCAATATATCGAAAATAAATTAAGAGAAATTAGTAATAACTTTTGTTATGAAGAGATAAGAACACCTATGTTTGAATCTACGGAATTATTTAGTAGAGGTGTTGGTGATACAACGGATATTGTTCAAAAAGAAATGTATACTTTTTTAGATAAAGGAAACCGTTCGATAACTTTAAGACCGGAGGGAACGGCAGGGGCTGTTCGTTCTTATATCGAAAATAAATTATTTGCTAAAACAATTCAACCGCAAAAATTGTACTATGTTGGGCCAATGTTCAGATATGAAAGAAAACAAAAAGGACGTTACCGTCAATTTGTTCAATATGGTGTAGAAGTTATCGGAGACGAAAGTCCTAAAATTGATGCAGAAGTAATTAGTCTTGCATATAATATATATAAAATGTTTGGAATTGAAAATATAAAGGTCAGTATAAATTCATTAGGTAACCCGGAAGAAAGGCAAGCATATAATGAAGCATTGATTAAACATTTTGAACCGCGTATTCATGAATTTGATGAGGATTGTAACAATCGATTATATAAGAATCCGATGAGAATATTGGATTGTAAAGTAGATGCTAATCACGAATTAGTAAAAACAGCACCTAAGTTATTAGAATATTTGGGAGAAGAATCAAAACAATATTTTGCAGAAGTTCTCAAGCATTTGGATAACTTAGGAGTAAAATATGAAATTGACCACAATTTAGTAAGAGGCTTAGATTATTATACTCATACCGCATTTGAAATAATGATAGATAATCCGAATGTAGAATTAAAAACACTTTGTGGTGGTGGTCGTTATAATGGATTAATAAAATTATTGGAAGGACCTGAGGATAAAAAAGGAATAGGTTTTGCACTTAGTATTGAGCGATTATTATTAGCATTAGAGAGTGAAAATATACAATTACCTATTGATGAAACTATTGATATATTTGTAGTATCCATGGGAGAAAAAGCCGGGACTTATGGTGTGAAATTAACAAATGATTTACGTCTAGCAGGTTTTAAAGTTCAAAATGATTATTTTGATAAGAAAATGAAAGCACAGATGAAAATAGCCGATAGATATAATGCAAAATTTTCTATCATTGTAGGAGAAAGTGAACTTGAAACGGCGGAAGTGATTATTAAAAATATGGCAAACTTTGAGCAAGAAAACATAAAACAAGAGAATATAATATCATATTTAGAGATGAAATTGAGAGGAGAACAGTAATGAGTGCATACGGAAGAACAGAATATGCCGGTCATATAGATGAGAAATATATTGGGAAGAGAGTAACGATAAAAGGTTGGGTAAGTAAACGTCGTGATTTAGGAAGTCTTATTTTTATTGATGTGAGAGATAGAATGGGTATAGTACAATGTGTTTTCTCAGGGGAGAAAAATGCCGAAATACATTCACTAGCCGAAACATTAAGAAATGAGTTTGTTATTTCTATAGAAGGTGAAGTAGTACCTCGTAGTGAAAATACAATAAATGAAAAAATAGCATCAGGGAAAGTGGAGATTATTGCTGACAAATTGGAAATTTTATCAACGGCTAAAACTTTACCGTTTGTCTTAGACGATCCTTCTTTATCAAGCGAAGAATTAAGATTAAAATACCGTTATCTTGATCTAAGACGTAGTGAATTGGCAGAAGTTTTGCAACTGCGTTCAAAAATAACTAAGGCAACACGTGATTATTTAGATAGCCAGTTATTTATTGATGTTGAGACACCAATTTTAACAAAATCAACACCGGAAGGAGCACGTGACTATTTGGTACCAAGTAGAGTTCATCCCGGGGAATTTTATGCTTTACCACAATCGCCGCAATTATTTAAGCAACTATTAATGGTAGCAGGATTTGACAGATATTATCAAATTGCAAGATGTTTCAGAGATGAAGATTTACGTGCAGATAGACAACCCGATTTCACTCAAATAGATATGGAAATGAGCTTTATGTCACAAGATGAGATTATTTCTATAATTGAGGGATTAATTGCTCATGTTATGAAAGAAGTAAAAGGAGTAGATGTAGTTTTACCATTTCCACGCCTAGACTATGAAGAGGCAATGGAGAGATTTGGTAGTGATAAACCGGATACTCGTTTTGATATGGAATTGAAAGATGTCAGTGATTTAGTTAAAAACTTAGATTTTAAGGTGTTTTCTAATGCAGTAGAACAAGGCGGAGCTGTAAAATGTATTGTTGCTAAAAACTGTGCAGAAAAATACTCAAGAAAGGACATTGACGCATTAGGGAAATATGTGGCTAATTACGGTGCGAAAGGTTTAGCTTGGGTAAAAGTCACAGAAGATGGTTTTAACGGAGCTATTGCCAAGTTCTTTACAGATGAAGTGGCACAGGAAATAGTGGCTAGAGTAGATGCTGAAGTAGGGGATATTATTTTATTTGCGGCGGATAGTAAAAAAGTTTGTTATGCTTCTTTGGGAGCTTTACGACAAAAATTGGCAGCTGATTTAGATTTGATAGATAAAAATAAATATAATTATCTATGGGTAGTAAATTGGCCGTTGTTGGAATATGATGAAGAAAAAGGTCGTTATAGTGCAGCGCACCATCCGTTTACTATGCCGAAAATAGAAGATGTTGAATTGTTGGAAACAACACCTGAAAAAGCATATGCTCAGGCGTATGATATTGTTCTTAACGGATATGAATTAGGTGGTGGAAGTATTCGTATTTTTGATAGAGAAATACAATCTTCAATGTTTAGGGCATTAGGATTTACAGAAGAGCAAGCTCAAGATCAGTTCGGTTTCTTGTTAGATGCTTTTGAATATGGAGTACCACCGCACGGCGGGTGTGCGTTAGGATTGGATAGATTTGTTATGTTATTGGCAGGACGTGATAATTTACGTGATACAATAGCATTTCCTAAAACGGCGAATGCAGCTGATCCGATGACACAAGCACCATCGCCGGTAGATTTGGAGCAATTATTGGAGTTGAATATTTCATTACTAAGAAAATAATTATATAAAAACGCTGAAATCAGGATTATTTTGGCGTTTTTTCTTAATATAGAAAAATATTATGAAAACGTTTGTTGAATTTTTTTGATATAAGTAGTAAAATAATATTATCAATAAACAAAAAAGGAGACTATATAATGAAAAAGAGGACAATATCAGTTATTATGGCAACTACGGTGCTGTCAATAGGCACGATAGGTACTACTGTAAATATTAATACAGTAAAAGCTGTAGAAGATGCAAAAATAGTAGCAAATATTGGAGAGATTCAAGGTGAAGGGCATCAATCGGTATTAGCGGGGAAAAAAATAAAAGTTAGCAATGTAGTAGTTACGCATAAAGATAAAACAGGGTTTTATGTTCAAGATATAACTCCTGACAATAACAATAAAACTTCAGATGCTATTTATGTTGCAAGTAATGTTCAAGTAGAAGTTGGAGATAAGTTGACAATAGAGGGTACGGTTAAAGAAGGATATATGGAAGAATATAGTATTAAACCCGGTACAACTTTCAAAGCTCCAGCAGGCAGTCTTACCGTCACACAGTTAGTAGATGTTAAAGTTGAGAAAAACGGAACATCATCATTGCCGGAGGCAATAGATATTTCTAAAAAAATGCCGAAAGATATAGTGGATAACAATATTAACTCATATCAACCGGAAACTGAAGCATTAGATTATTGGGAAAGTTTAGAAGGGATGTTGACAACTGTTAAAAAACCGCGTGTTCTTGGCCCGCAGTATAAAGGAGATATTTACGTTTTACCGAGTGATTATAACGGATTAACGCTTAATAATATAGGTGGTGTAAATTTACGTCCTAATGTTCAAAATACAGAAACATTACCGATTATCGTGGGGAATAAATTTATAGCTAAAGCTAAAGACTATTTTAATGAAGATATTACAGGTGTAGTAACATATAAAAACAAAACATACAAAATAGATCCAAAAAACATTCCTACACTTCAAGACGGTGGATTAACTAGAGAAATTTCAAAAATATATCCTGCGGAAGATAAACTTACCATAGCTTCTTATAATATTGAGAATTTTTCAGCAAATACAAACGGTCAAGATGAAACGCCTGAAGAAAAAGTAAATAAAATAGCAAAATCATTTATTGATGAGATACATAGTCCTGATATTATTACATTAATAGAAGTTCAAGATAATAATGGGGGTATAAATGATGGAACTGTTGATGGAGTTAAAAGTGGCGAAAAATTAGCCAAACGTATAGCGGAATTAGGCGGTAAAGAATATAAATATACAGAAATAGCACCTGTTGACGGAAAAGATGGAGGGAAACCGGGAGCAAACATTCGAGTAGCATATTTATATAATCCAAAAAGAGTGACCTTAGTAGAAAAAGAAAAAGGTAGCAGTACGGAAGCTGCGGTATTTAAAAACGGTCATTTAGAAAAAAATCCGGCAAGAATAGATCCAATGAATCCATCATTTGACAAAGTAAGAAAATCGTTGGCAGCAGAATTTGATTTCAAAGGGGAAAGAGTTGTAGTTATAGCGAATCATTTGAAATCAAAATTGGGTGATGATGCAGTTTACGGTTCAACACAACCGGCAGTTCAAAATACTTTACCAAAAAGATTGGAAGAGGCAAAAATTTTAAACAATTTTATAAAAGAAGGCTTAAACCAAAATCCTGATTTAAAATTTGTTTTAACAGGAGATTTCAATGACTTTGATTTTTCGGAAACAGCACGTTTGATAGCCGGGAATGAACTGGTAAATCTGATGCTAAAACATCCGGCAAAAGATCGTTATTCTTATTTCTACCGTGGAAGTAATCAAAGTTTAGATAATATTTTTGTGTCTAAAAATATAGAAAATAAAGTGGTATTTTCACCGGTTCATATAAATGCCTCATTTATGGAAGAACATGGAAGAGCATCGGATCACGATCCTGTTATTGTTCAAATAGATTTCAGTAAAAAAATCGAAGAACAAGGAGGTGGCACAAAACCTGATGAAAAAGATAAAGGTGGTAATAATAAAGGCGGTAAAACACTACCCAAAACGGGATTAGTAGCTGAAACGTCACTAATAGGATTATTAACACTTGTGAGTGCATTATATTTGTTGCGAAAAAAAGTAAAATAATTTAATTATAAAAAATATATAAAATATGTAAAATATGGGCGATTACCAATCGTTCATATTTTTTTATAAAAAAGTATTGACAATAATAAACAAAGATGATAAACTAATACACGTCTTCGCACGAAGACGGAACAAATATTCAAATCAAATAAACTTTTTAAGAAAAGTAGAAAAAGACCTTGACATAATAAAAAGTAAATGATAGAATAATAAGGTCTTCAAGAAAGAAGACGAACAGTAAAAGATTTTAAAGTAGGAAAAGTTAAGGAAAAGAAAAAAACTTGACAAACCTGAAATAAAATGATAAGATAGAAAAGTTGCTAAAGCAACAAATTGAACATTGAAAACTAAACGAATTAAGTCAACGTAATTCCAAAAAAGGACAGTTCAAAAAGGAACTATAAAACTTTAAAAAGAGCTAAATCAAGCAAACAAATAAGAAAATATTTGGAGAGTTTGATCCTGGCTCAGGACGAACGCTGGCGGCGTGCCTAATACATGCAAGTCGAGCGA